>CAZIGP010000073.1:0-9645 GCA_964538425.1 uncultured Pirellulales bacterium
GGGCTCGATCGGTTGGCGGCGGCCACAATGCGCGCCACCGAATCGAAAGCGGCTAGTAAAGTAGCGCCCTCCGAAGCGCTCTCATCCGCCGAACATTGGGCGGTGAATGAGAATCGCACCTGGCGATGGTTCGAACGCGAAAATTACATCGACGGCAAATGGCAAGTGACCGGCCTCACTACGCCGGTCAATAAACATACCGGCGAGCGATACACCGAAAAGGCTGGTTATCTTGACGACAGCTTAGTGCCCGAGGAAATGCGACTCGGTGAATCGACAGTCGAAGCCGAGTATGCCGACGCCGCACCGGAGCAAGATGCCGGGCGAGCCAATCCCGCACGACGGGCTCGTCACGGCCGCCCGCCTAGCAAATGGCTGCGCAGCTTGAAGGCCGACGAACTTCGTATCTGGCTCAAGACGATCGATGTTCCCGAAGCGGGCGTGGAAGGAATGAGCTATTGGGAACATTTGACCCGTGACCATTATTTTAGCGCCGAGCGAATTTTAGGTTTGAATAGTGACGAGCAAGCCAAATTGCATGCGGCGGCACATTTTGGGTATTAGCAAAATCGGATCGCAAAAACATGGACGTACTTTGGGCGCTGCTATTTTTCGTGATTCTGTGTGTCGCTTGGTTTACCAATATCTTAGGATTGCCTGGCAACTGGTTGATGTTGGCCATTAGCGCTGTGTATTGGATCGCGATGCCCGCGGAGTCGCGCGCGGGGATCAGCACCGTGCTGCTATTGGTGCTTGGCGGTTTGGCACTACTAGGAGAGTTTGTGGAATTAGCGGCGGGCTCGGCGGGCGTTTCGAAAGCGGGAGGCACACGCCGCAGTGCGATTTACGCGATTGGTGGATCGATTGCTGGAGCGATGGTGGGCTTTGTCGTCGGCGTGCCGATTCCGGTGATTGGTTCCGTGGTCGGTTCGTTGCTCTTTGGCAGCGTCGGAGCCATGGCCGGGGCCATGCTGGGCGAACGTTCCGCCGGCCGTCGATGGAGCGATTCATTGCAAGTGGGCAAAGCCGCGTTTTGGGGACGAGCCTTAGGCACTGCCGCTAAAATGGCGGTAGGATTCGTGATGATTTTCGTCGTGCTGTTTGGATTATTGTTTTAGCTGACGCCATGAACAAAGCCTTCGTTAAAGAACCGGAATTCGACGGTCGGGCGTATTGCCCTCGCTGCGGAACGCTGGGATCGCCGGTAGGCGTTGGGCCGCTGGATACTCATATCCAGCCGGAATCTCGCAGCAAGATGCAAGACGCCGCGTGGTTTTGCAGCTTCCCGCGCTGTGAGGTGGCCTACTTTAATATCTTCGAAGCCGTCGTCATGGTGAATGAACTCAAGGCGCCGGTTTATCCCAAAGACCTTGATGCGCCGCTGTGTGCATGTTTTGGTTTGAATTACGACGATGTCGAGGCCGACGTGCGCGAGCCGCAGCCCACGCGCATTCGCGCCTTGCTCGCCAAAACAAAAACCACGGATGCCCGTTGCCAAACCTTAGCGGCCGACGGTCAATGCTGTATGAAGGCCGTGCAAGAGCTGTACATGAAACTGCGCAACTGAAAAGCGAGCAGCAAAAAACTATTTCTTTTCGGGCACGCCGAGTTCTTTCAGTTTTTTTGCCATATCGGACCCGTGCGTGTTGGTGGCCACATTGCTGTCGATGTGGGCAATTTTGCCTTCGCGATCGATGTAGAACGTGACGCGGTTCGCCATTTTGGCTTTATTCAACACACCAAATGCTTCAGCAGCTTCGCCTTTGGGGTCGCTAAGAATTGGATAGTCGAGTTCCAAAGATTCTGCGAACGCTTTGTTGCCTTTGGGGCCATCGACGGCATCGGTGCTGGCGGTGAAGTAGGCGGCATCGTATTTACGAATTGCATCGCCGTTTTCTTTCATCGACTTGCATTCTTTGGTGCAGCCGCCCGTAAAGGCTTTCGGAAACCACGCGATGACCACGGCTTGCTTGCCTTTGAAATCGTTTAGCTTGTACGTTTTTCCATCGGAGCCTTGCAATTCGAAACTTGGAGCGGGATCGCCAACTTTTAATTCGGCGGCGTAAAGCGGGGCAGCAACAACCGAAGCCAGGAATGCAAACAGGAATGGTTTAATTAACCTTTTCATGGCATAGCTCCTCGAATTTTGGTGAGAAAACAGGCAGAAATGGGCAGGCGTGAATCCTCCAAGCAGACCTTAAGGGTAACACTTGCGACCAGCAAAATCCACGGGTGGCCAAGGCCGCACAATAGTCATTTCACCCGGCAAGCGATAGAATCGATCGTTTTCTGGTGGCTTTGGGGATTGTTTTTGATTCTGTCATGAAAATTGTCATCAATGGCCAAGATCATGAGGTTGCCGCGGGCACAACGATTGCTCAGTTGATCGGTGAACTTGGAGTTGAAGCCCGGCATGTGGCGGTGGAGGTTAACTTGGAGCTCGTGCCCCGTGGCCAGCATGGCAAGCATGAGCTGCAGGATGGAGATCGGTTGGAAGTGGTGACGCTCGTGGGAGGAGGATAAGAAACGTTATGGCAACTGACCTGCAAGAATCGCTTGACTCAACCGTTGAACCGACGGCTGAGTCATTTCGTTTGGGCAAACATACTTTGCGCAGCCGGCTGATCGTGGGCACGGGCAAGTATGCGAATTATGAATTGATGTCACGGTCGCTTGAAGCTTCAGGCACCGATTGCATTACGGTAGCTGTCCGACGCGAAAGGCTGATTGATTCTCAAGGCAACAATCTGCTCGATTTCATCGACACCCGCCGATACGTGTTGCTGCCAAATACTGCCGGTTGTTATACGGCCGACGATGCGGTGCGAGTGGCACGACTCGGTCGCGAGATTTTGCTGGGGCTTGAAAACCCCGGTGCTGACTGGGTCAAACTGGAAGTATTGGGGGATACAAAAACGCTGCTGCCCGACCCTGTTGCCACCTTGCAGGCAACCGAACGATTGGTGGCCGATGGTTTTCAGGTGCTGTGCTATACCACGGACGATCCGATGACCGCTCGCCGGCTTAAAGAGGCCGGCGCCACCAGTGTAATGCCGGCTGGTAGCCCGATTGGTTCTGGCCAAGGCATTTTGAACCCGAATAACATCCGCATTTGTTTGGAGTATCTCAAAGACGGCGATCCTGATTATCCCGTGATCGTCGATGCGGGCGTTGGTACGGCCAGCGATGTGACGATTGCCATGGAACTAGGCGTCGATGGCGTGCTACTCAATACTGGAATTGCGCATGCCAAAGATCCCATCGGCATGGCCTATGCGATGAAAGCAGCCTGCCAGGCAGGACGGCTGGCACATCTTTCTGGCCGCATTCCGAAGAAGCTGTATGCGACAGCCAGTAGCCCGGAAGTTGGAATGATTGCCAAAAAATAGTGACGAAGACCACGAATTGCTGGTCAGCAAATCGTTTGGTCAGCGATTATTTAGCCGTTGAAGGCGATTCTTTTTAGCGGCGTCGCTCAGCTTCGCCCGTCTGCGGCGGTAGGCTGTCCTGTCATTTTGAGGTAGGTCACTGCCAGAGCCAACGCAACGTATGGGACCACAACAAGTGTGCCCAATCCCAAAGTTATTGCGACGACAAGTAGACCGATAATTCCCACCAAAAGATACATCAGAAACACCGTGAGCTTATTACCTTTGGTGATTTCACGTGCCGTCGAAATCGATTCCATAATTTCTACATTGCGGTCGACAATCAGGTATTGAAATGGCCATAACATCAGCGCCAAGATGACTCCAGGAATAATGAGTAGAATAAAGCCAATCGTCACAATAATGCCAACGATTAACGAGGCCACAAAAAAGTTTAATAGCCATTTTCCTCCGCCAAAAAGATCCGAAATTGATGCGCTGGGTTCACCGCGTGCAACTTTTAGCATCAAGTACACCATTCCGCATTGCAACCATAAATTCACTGCGTAGCTAACGAGTGAGAGTGCCAAGCCGATCATTGCCGTGGTGGAGCCGATGTCTCCTCCACGTCCGGCACCAGACAGCATTGTGCGTAGCACCGTCTGAATGCCCCCTAGAATTAGGAACATTATTAATGCTGCTCCCACGCACGTTTTCCATTGCTGCTTAAAAATAGCCCAGGTCGTGCGAAGTGTGTCGCCAATGCCGATGCGAGTTGGTTGCAATGTTCCGGATGGAGCACTTCCGAGTGATGCACCTGCTCGCATCGTGTTTGCACGGGGTGACTGTAGAGAAGATGCTGGTTCTAGTTCAAGATCGGTCGGTAAAGAAGAACTAGGAACGGCCAATGCTTCGCCGCAGCCAGGGCATTTAACCTGTCGGCCAGCGTGCTCGTCAGAAGTTCGTAGTCGTCGGCTACATTTTGGGCATTGAAACTCGATTGGCATGGCAAGATCTCCACCTGTAAATGTTGAGAAAAAGCACAACCAGAAAATACTGCTGCGAAGAATACACCGTTTTGAAAAGACATTCGGTTTGCCAAGCGTAACACATGTAGGTTAGGTAAAACAACATTGATGTGTATTTCTGTACTTTTTTCTGGCGAAATTCTAAAACCTCTCGCGGTTGGCATCACTCTTTGATACGTTCATGAGATGCTTTCTCCAATGGAAATTCTGGGTCCGCAAGGCCGCATTGCGGCCCGGCTTAAACAATACGAAGAACGGCCGCAGCAATTAGAAATGGCCGGCGCGGTTTCGGCAGCCATTGAAGCGCGGCGACATTTGGTGGTTGAGGCAGGTACAGGGGTGGGAAAAAGTTTTGCCTATTTGGTGCCGGCGATTTTGGCCGCGACTGCGGAAGTCGCGAACGGCGAAATAACTGAAGAAGACGACGGGTTCGCGCAGTCGCAAAATCGCATATCAAAGCCACGTCGGTCCGCCATATCTTCTGTCAAAAAAGGGGGAGATGAGCAACGGGAAATTCGGCGGATTGTCGTCAGTACTCACACGATTGCCTTGCAAGAACAATTGGTGCAGAAAGATATTCCGCTCCTTAAAGCGGTGATGCCGAACGAGTTTACGGCAGTGCTGGTCAAGGGACGGGGGAACTATGTCAGCTTGCGACGGTTGAAGTTGGCTCAAGAACGATCGGTGAGTTTATTCAACGTTGATGAAGAATTCGAGCAACTGCGCGGATTGTCGAAATGGGCGAAGGAAACAACCGATGGCTCGCTGGCCGACTTGTCGTTCAAGCCCATGGGTCAAGTGTGGGACGAAATCGCCAGCGATAGCAGCAATTGTATGGGGCGTAATTGTGCTACTTACGGTGATTGCTTCTACTACCAAGCACAAATTTTGGTGGTAAATCATGCACTCTTTTTTAGCGACTTGGCACTGCGACGAGCCGGGGCCAGCATTTTGCCCAATTATGATGTCGCGATTCTCGACGAAGCCCACACGATTGAAGGCGTTGCCGGCGATCACTTGGGCTTAGGTGTTTCTTCTGGCGCAATCGAATACACCTTGAACAAACTTTATAACGATCGCACGAATCGCGGCTTGCTGGTGCATTATCATCTGGGAGACGCCCAACAAGAGGTGGAACATTGCCGCGTGCGAGCGAGTGAATTCTTTCACGAATTGGAGCGTTGGCTTGACGATTTAGCAGGCCCGAACGGCCGGGTAATGCAAGCGGAAATTGTGCCAAATTTACTTAGCCCGGCGCTGGATAGCCTATCGCGATTGATCCGCCGCCACGGTGAAAAATTCAAAGAAGACAAGGAAAAATTCGATTTCAATTCAGCGGCCGATCGGTTGCAGCTATTGGCCGGCGAAATTGACCAATGGCTGAAGCAGTCGCTACCGGGTTCTGTGTACTGGGTTGAGCGAGCGAAATCGCGCCGCGGATATACGCGGTTCATTTTGTGTGCGGCGCCAATCGATGTCGGCCCCGCGCTACGAGAGCAGCTCTTTGATGAAGTGCCGAGTGTCATTTTAACGAGTGCCACCTTGTCGGTGGGTAAAACGCCCTCTTTTGATTACTTCAAAAGCCGGGTCGGACTAACCCAAACCAATTGTCTGCGGCTGGGAAGCCCGTTCGATTACCACAAGCAGGCCGAATTGATTCTTGTCGATGGGATGCCCGATCCGACTCAAAAGGAACCTTACGAACGCGCTTGCCTCGATATGATTCGCCGCTATGTGGCCCGCACCGAAGGCCACGCGTTTGTGTTATTCACCAGCTATGACATGCTGCGCCGAATGGCTACCGCGCTTACGCCATGGCTGGCCGAACGTAATTTACTGCTGCTGTCACAAGCGGAGGGAATGCCACGCAGCCAAATGCTCGAGCGATTTAAAAACAATCCGCGCAGCGTGCTATTAGGAACCGATAGTTTTTGGCAAGGGGTCGATGTGCCGGGGGACGCTTTGCAAAATGTGATCATCACGAAATTGCCTTTTAGCGTTCCTGATGAACCGTTGCTCGAAGCTCGCATTGAAGCGATTCGAGCCGCTGGCGGCAATCCGTTCAAAGACTATCAACTGCCCGAAGCCGTGCTGAAATTGAAGCAAGGCTTCGGCCGACTAATTCGCACAAAAACGGACACGGGCATCGTGGTCATCCTCGACCCACGCGTGCGCAGCAAGCCTTATGGTCGGATATTTCTTGAATCATTGCCTGATTGCCGCACTACTGTGGAAAACCTGACCGATCGGCTGCAAGAAGCGACTCTTCCACAGAAAAAAAGCGGATCTTCACGCTCAAATACTCGTACCGGCAAATTCAAGCAATCTTAATTGCTGGCAACCCGCCATTAAGCGACGTAGGATTAGAGGAAGGTAATTTCTAATTCGGGAGCATTCTATTGTGACCGCGTTGCTGTTGATCTTCGCTGTGATCAGTCCGGCTGACGCCAGCACTAACGATCAGGTTGCTGAAGTTCAGCGATTGGTGCGGCAGCTTGATGCGCCAGAACTTAGCACGCGCGATCGGGCAGAAGAACAATTGATTTCACTTGGGGCTGCGGTTCTCGATTTGCTCCCCAAAGAATCTGAGGGATCGGCCGAACTGCAACAACGACTTGCGCGAGTTCGCCAAACGCTCAAAAACAAATCGGTGATTGAATCGGTCAAAAGTTCAACCGTGACACTTTCGGGCTCAAAATCTCTTTCCGAAGCGCTGGCCGCCATCGAAAAACAAACTGGCAACAAAATCGTCGATTTTCGTCAGCAGCTTGGCCAGGAAGTGACGGATCCAAATGTAGAAACCGATTTTGAAAAAGTACAATTTTGGCAGGCGATGGATACTTTGCTCGATCGCGCGGAAATGACGGTCTATAACTACTCCCATGAAGAAGGCTTAGCGATTATCAGCAAGTCAGAACAACAATCGGCACGATCGCTTCGAGCAAATTATGTGGGGCCGCTACGGTTGGAAGTAACCAGGATTTCGGCCGAAAAAGTTCCTGCCATCGAAAACAGCGGTTCACTAAGAGTAACGCTGGAGATTGCCTGGGAGCCGCGATTGCAACCGATCACCTTTCAACATTCTTTGGCATCGCTTGAGGCAATTGATGATCAAGGGAATGAAATTGAGCCCGCCGGCAGAGAAGGTGCGTTAGAAACAGCGACCCAAAAAAGTACCGCGGTAGAAATGGAATTGCCGTTGATCGCCCCGCCGCGCACGGCGAAGTCGATAGCTTCACTTAAAGGGTCGCTGACTGCGCTAGTGCCCGGCAAAATTGAAACATTTGAGTTTGATGATCTCGCCGCTGCCACGAACCCCGAAGCCAAGCCGATCGAAAAAAAGCACGCCGCAGCCACAGTTACGCTCGACGGCGTTCGCAAAAACAACGATGTTTGGGAAGTGCGCTTACGAATTCGATTCGATGCTGCTGCCAACGCTCTGGAATCTCATCGCACGTGGATTTTTGATAACGAAGCCTATTTAGTTGGCGCAGATCAAAAGCGCATCGAGCATGGCGGTTACGAAACGACGCTCCACAATGAAAATGAAGTGGGTGTAGCTTATTTGTTCGATTCGCCTGCCAATCTCGAAGGCTACACCTTTGTTTATAAAACACCGAGTTCGTTGCAAGTAATTCCCGTAGAATACGAATTGAAGGATTTGCCATTACCCTAGAACTCTATAAAAAACGGCAGTGTTGGCAATAAATACCGCGATCACCAGTTTTTGTTACGGAATTCAGGCTATTTTAAATTAGTGTTTCGTTTGCCTATTTTTAAAGTGAGAGGAGATTGTTGAAATGTTCGTTCGAATTTTGATCGCAAACGCAACATTCGCAGTCATGATTTTAGCCGCGGCCCAACCTGCGCTTTCGGCAGAGCCACCTGCTGCAGGAGACGGCAAAAATAATAAGCCCGATGAAGGCCCAGTAGTCGCCACCATCAACGGTACGCCAGTTTACAAGGCCGAAGTCGACCGTGGCGTGATCATGGCAACCGGTGGCCAGAAAATTGATGCTGAAGCTTTACCGACGGTTCAGGCGACCGTACTAAAGCAGATGATTGATAATTATCTGCTGCAAAGTTTTCTAGCCGCTCAAAAGAACCTGGTTTCTCGTGCCGAGATCAATGCTGCCATCAATGAAATTCGCAGCAATTTGCGTAATCAAAATGTTTCATTCGAGGCTTTTCTCGCCAGCCAAAGAACCACGGAGCAAGCTTTTATCAACCAGCTTGCAGTTCAACTGACGATGGCAAAATATGCCGCTAATAACACGACTGAAGAAGGCTTAAAAAAATTCTTTGACGAAAAGCGAGAACTTTTTGATGGCACCGTGCGACGCGTAAGTCACGTGTTGCTTCGGCCAGATGGTCCTGCCGATGATGCGGTATTTAAGGCACTGAGAGAGCAAGCCCAAACAATTCACGGGCAGTTGCAATCAGGACAATTAAAATTTGACGAGGCGGTCACACGATATTCAGCCGGGCCAAGCCGTCAGCGCGGAGGTGATTTAGGCTATGTGCCACTGACGGGCGTCATGGCTCCTGCTTTTACCAGAGCAGCTTACGGGCTAAAGCCCGATGAAATCAGTGAGCCGGTAACCACAACGTTTGGAATTCATCTGATTAAAGTTACTGAGATCAAAGCGGGCTCTAAAAAATTTGAAGATGTTAAACCTTTTGTCCAAAAAGCCTACGGACAATATCTCATTGAAAAACTGATGGAAGACCAAGAAAAAGCCGCGAAGATCGAGTATGCCGGAAACTATCCCTACTTTAAGCCAGGCACCAAAGAAGTGGTCATGCCGGGTACCAAATAGCTTTTGGCCTGAAGGTCTAAGTATTCGTGCGTGGTGGAATCTGCAATTCCACGATCGGCGGTTCTTGGCAAGGTGTGGTTTTGCCTTCAAGCATGTCATGCACTCGAAGCGGATCGCTCGGGTCGAGCTCTAAGAGCCTTTTACTTACATCACGTGCCATGCCACGTTTGCCAAGTTGCATCAGGCAATAGACCAAGCCTTTGCCTGCCTCGTGAAAAGCTTGATTTGCTGGTCGACTGTAGGGAAATTTGTTTGATCGGCCGCTGGCATCCATGGCTTTGAGCCCAATTTGATATCCATAGCCAAAATGTCCCCGCGCTAGTCGTAGATCGTTTCCATGATCGCAAGCTCGCCAAGCTTGGTATGGGCCGCAAGACAATCATGGCAATCTTGCAATAGCCAAAGCAGTTTCACCAGCTTGTTTTGGTG
>CAZIGP010000073.1:9655-11308 GCA_964538425.1 uncultured Pirellulales bacterium
GAGCGATTTCCGTTTCACCCGCGGCAATCATTTCGTCGACTTCTTCCAAATCTTCAGCCCGTACTTTGACACAGCGTGGATGGACCAACTCCCACACACCCTCGGTACAGCGGGCTTGCACTTTAGGAGTTGAACCGATCGAACGTTGCGATTTGGAAGGTTTGCGTTTTGACACAAAGTTGCCGGTTAGTTGGTCGTGAAATCAGCCATTGTTTGTTGTCAGCATTTAACAGCCAGGCTGCAGGGTTGCAATTAATGCCCAGTCTGCAAGTTTAACCCTACAACACCCACAATAATCAGGATAATGCAGCCGATCTTTAGCGGTGTCACGGATTCGCCAAAATGCCAAAAGCCAATTACGGCAATCAGTGCCGTACCCAGGCCGGCCCAAATTGCATAGGCCATGCTAATGTCGATAACCTTTACAGCAAATGTCAAGCAAGTAAATGCCGCTACATAAAACACAAACAGCAGCAGCGACGGCACCAGCTTCGTAAAACCGGCCGAAATTTTCATGCAGGTTGTTCCGCAAACTTCCAAGATGATCGCGGCAAAAAGTAATATCCAGGCCATATAAAACCCCCTATCAATTTGCTGACAAGTTGATGGGGAAATCATAACCTGCCAGATAAAAACACGCGATGGCTTAGAGATTCCATTGTTTGCCAAAATGTCTCTTGCTCACCAGCTCTCTACCGCCTACCAGCTTAGCTTTCGTACAATGGAGGAATGACCGACAGTTCCTCACAAACACGAACCAGCTTTCCTCAGCGTTCCCCTGCCGAATTGCTCAGAACGCCGGTCAAGTTTTTGAAAGGCGTTGGCCCCCATCGAGCGGAGCCGATGGAGAATCTTGGGCTGCGCACTGCTGCGGACGTCCTATTTTATTTTCCACGCGATTACCAAGACCTGAGCGATTTGCGGCCTATCGCCCATTTAGAAGAAGATAAATTGCAAAGCGTGCGTGGCACGGTGGAAGAAGTGGAAATACGCGGCCGTGGCGTGGGCAAATCGATCGTCGGCGTGCTATTACGAGAGGGCCAGCATTATTTGCGAGCCATCTGGTTCAACATGCCTTTTATTGCCAAAAAGTTCAATCAAGGGCAGGAGGTCATATTCTCTGGCAAGCCGCGCCTGAAAAGCGGTCGATGGGAGATGTCGCATCCACAGGTGCAGTGGATCGATACCGAAGAAAGTGATTCGATCGTCGGTGGGCTGTTACCGGTGTATTCATTAACCGAAGGTTTGAAGCAGTCGAATCTGCGACACATCCTGCGACAAGCGGTCGATGCCTATGCCGATTTAGTCGAAGAACGATTCACGGATACGTTTTTATCCAATCACAAGCTATTGCCCATTAACGTCGCGATTCGTCAAATTCATTTCCCCAAGAATAGCACAGAACTGCAAGAAGCTCGGCAGCGATTTATCTACCAAGAGATGTTGGCTTTGCAGTTGGGGTTGGCCCTGCGAAAAAATTTGCAAGAAACTCGACGGCAAGCGCCCTCGCTGCCACAAACAGCACAGATCGATGCTCGCATCACAAGATTGTTTCCGTTTCCGCTCACTTCCGATCAACGTACCGCGATCGACGAAATTGCTTCCGATCTGGCTCGATCCACCCCAATGAATCGATTGCTGCAGGGAGATGTT
>CAZIGP010000074.1:0-6240 GCA_964538425.1 uncultured Pirellulales bacterium
AACCGCCTAGGTGAAATCTTGATTCTGGGTACACCGACCGTCGTTGAAGAACGCACTGGCGGATTTACAACAGGCTATTTGCGAGCTGCTTACAATTGGACAGAAGATTTTCACATCGTTGCGGGCATCGATAATCTTTTCAACCGTTCTTACCAAGAACATCTCGATTTGCGGCTCCTTGGACCAACAGGTTTTCCCGCTGCACCTACTCGTGTTCTTTCGCCAGGTTTTACGCCGTACTTTGGTCTGGATTGGGTGTTTTAAGCCCGTGATCGTCGAAGCGTGAGTAATTGTCTTAGACGCTTCGGATCCAATGGTTTTACGACGTGCGTATCGAAGCCAGCTGCTAAAGCAGTTTGAACGTCCTCCGCTTGACCGTAGCCTGTAAGGGCGATCAAAAAGGCATCTTGATTGCCAAGGTTTTCACGCACTTGTTGGGCAACCTGGTAGCCGTTTAAACCAGGCAAACCTATGTCGATCAAGGCTAAATTGGGGCGATGTTGCTCAATTGCGGCGAGGCCTTTGGGACCGTTTTCCGCCGTGATTACTTCGTACCCTTCCATTTCAATCAGTTTTTTTAGCATCGCGCGGTTATCATCTTGATCTTCGACGACGACTACCTTGCCACCGGCATGTGGTGATACAGATGCTTCTAAAGAAAGAGACTCTTTTTGAGTATAAGTTTCCGACAGCTTAGGAAGGCGGATTTCAAAGCAACTGCCATGACCGAGACCATCGCTACAGGCAGTGACGCTGCCGTCGTGTTGTTCGACGATGGATCGAACGAGGGTGAGGCCGACACCCATGCCACCCTTCGAGCGATGCAGCGTTTGATCCGACTGCATGAACAGATCGAAGATTGATTTAATTTGATCGGCAGCAATACCAGCCCCATTATCCTTCACACGAACGACAACTTCGGCATCTTCTTGAAACGATTCTAAAGAAACTTCACCGCCCGCCGATGTGTATTTGGCTGCATTGGCAAGCAAATTTGACACAGCTTGTTGCAATCGCACTGGATCGCCGTAAACCGTTATTTTGGGATTAGCATGTTGCTCAGAGAACTTTAAGCCGTTTTGTTCCAGAAGTGGTCGGACGGATTCAACCGCTCCAACTAAAATACTAGCGATCGCTACAGGCTGCTTACGCATTTCGATTTTATTTTGTGTCACGCGACTAACATCGAGCAAATCGTCAAGCAGGCGAGCCATGTGCTGGCTTTGACGACGGATAATGTCACCGAGTTGGCTGAGCAAATCGATATCGCCGGAGCACTGCTCCATGATGCTGGCGGCATTCAAGATGGCGCCTAGTGGATTACGAAGCTCATGCGATAGCATCGCCAAAAATTGATCGCGGCGACGAATTGCTTCTGCCAGCTCCGATTGTACTTTTTTGATGGGCGAAATGTCGATCAACGTCAACACGACGCCTTCCATTCGAGTTTTCATCTGGTAAGGCAAGATACGCAAAAACTGCCAACGACCTTCACGATCTTGCACTTCAAGTTCTTTTCGTTGTTTCGTAGTTACAACTTCATTCAAATCATCGATCAATCGTGGATAAACAATGCTATGAGAAAAGCTGACGATGGATCGACCGACGTCTTGTGGTAGCAAGTGGAATGCCTGGGCAATTTGTGGTGTGAATTTACGAATACAAAGATCGCGATCCAAGAAAATCGTGCCTATTTCTGTACTGGTTAGCAAGTTATCCATGTCGGAAGTCATTTCCGAAAGTTCGATGATTTTCTTTTGGTATTCGGCGTTGACTGTGAACAATTCTTCGTTGACGGATTGCAACTCTTCGTTCGTGCTTTGCAATTCTTCGTTTGAAGTGACAAGCTCTTCATTTGCCGCTTGTAATTCTTCATTGCTGGTTTCTAGTTCTTCAACCGTGGTTTGTAAGTTCTCTTTGTTGTAGTGCAGTTCTTGTTCGAGCGATTCGATCCGCTCGCGCGACATTTTCTGCATGTCGGCATTGGGTGATTGCGTTGCTTGGTAATTGACTTGTTGGATGGCTGTGGTCGGATCGAGTACGATGAGCAATTGCTTCCAGCGTGAGCGCGGATTAGAAAGTGGCTCAACCGATACTTTTAATTGCTGATCACCTGCATCGGTCTTGATGCGCACGCCAGAATAGGACACAGAGACATTGTCTTTCAGCGCTCGTTGAAGAGCGCCCGTGACGGCAGTTCTCAAGTCGGGATCGAGTAATTCAAGCACATCATTCGTGGGCCGACCTCCTTTAGGATGCAAATAACGTTCGGAACCTCCGAATGCGTGGAGCAGTTCACGGCGTTCGTTGATGAGCAAGCCCGGGGGCATAAACTTTTGCAAGATTGCGTCGTAAGCGCCAATGAGACTGACATCGGGTGCGCGTTTGGCAGGTTGCGAAAAGGAAAGAGGTCTTGCAGGTGCGCCAGTATAGCCTAGTAGCGAAGATCGTACATCCGTAGGTAGCCGTACATCCCTTGATTTACGAAAAAGTTTCCAGTGCAAATCAATGGGTTCGAATTCGTCACTTAATTCTCCCGTCGTTTCGCTGGTGCCGAGGAATAAATGACCACCGGTTTTTAAACCGAAGTGGAAGAGCGACAGGGATTTTTTTTGGGCCGCGGGATCGAAGTAAATCAGCAAATTGCGGCACGTAATTAAATCCAGTTTTGTAAAAGGGGCATCATTAATTAAATTGTGAACGGCAAAGACAATCATCTTTCGCAGCTCAGAAACCACGTGGTAGCCGTCTTTCTTACGATCGAAGTAACGAGCTAAACGCTGGGGAGAAACATTCGCTAATGCTTCTTCGGAGTAAAGGCCTAGCGCGGCTGTATCGAGCGAGGCACGGTGAACGTCTGTGGCAAAAATTTTCGCGTTAATCGGACGACCAGCCGCTTCGATTCGCTCGTGCAATAACATCGCGATGGAGTAAGCTTCTTCTCCGGTAGCGCATCCGGCAATCCAAATTCGGATGGGATCATCGCCAGATTTTGCCACCAGTTCTGAGATGACGAAGTCTTGCAATAGGACGAAAGCTTCGGGATCTCGAAAGAAACGTGTGACGCCGATCAATAAATCTTTATAAAGTGCATTGAGCTCTCCGCGATCGCTGTGCAGCCGTGCAACATAATCGGCTAATGTGTGATCGCCCACGATCGAGAGGCGACGTTGAATGCGCCGGCCGACAGTGTTTGATTTGTAGTGAGAAAAGTCGATTCCGTATTCTTCATTAAGCAGGTGAAACAAATCTCGCATCGAATCGGGAAGCGGCGATTGACCATCAACCACTGCACCAAAGACTTGCCGGTGAGTATGTTCGACAATCGCTGCAGGAATTGCTTCCGGCAACAGCACTTGATCGACTACACCTGTATCTATTGCGGCTTGAGGCATACCGTCGAAACGAGCTGACTCGCGCGATTCGCAAATCACGAGACCGCCCACATCGTCGATGTCTCGGATGCCGCGTGAGCCATCACTGCCAGTACCCGATAAAATGACACCAATCGCATGATCTCCGCAGTCTTGGGCTAAAGATCGCAAGAACAAATCAATCGGCATCGTCAAGGATTGTTTCGGGTCTTTGTCCGTGAGGAGCAAACGCCCTCGCGAAATAATCATTTCCTTCTTGGGCGGAATCAAATAGATCGAATTTGCCTCAACTTGCATGCCATCTTCAGCGCGGTGGATTGGCAATTCGGTGTAACGAGCCAGCAGCTCGTTCATCAAACTTTTAAAGTCGGGGGAAAGGTGCTGGATGATGACGTAGGCGATACCGGAATCGGTCGGAACGTTTACAAAGAACCGCTCTAACGATTCGAGGCCGCCTGCAGAGGCACCAATGCCAACGATATAAAGTTTTTCAACTTCTTGAAGAAGTGCGCCGTCACTAGAATTTTTTAAGCTTTCGGTTGCGAAGTCTGTCGTAACGCTTGTTGATTCTGGTAACGACGAATTGTGATTCGAATTGTTTAATTCGCCGAACATAACAATTTATTTTGATTGCGGGTGAATCATAAAAAGTTAATTTTCTTGGCATTTCGCAAAACCCATGCCATTAAACGACATGCGAGGTTACGTATCTCATGCGAGGTTTTCGCCAATACTTGGTTGTTTATCAACCAGAATGGTCGATTTTAAATCGGTCATCCCAAGGAAAGTTCGTTACTAGAGAACTCTCAAGCCCTCATGGGTGACTTCAAATGGGGTGACATCGTCTGTAGCAAAACTGCCTCGATGTTTGGCAATATAAAGGGCACGACTTAGTTTGTTGTCATGGCGAACTTTACCAAGATAGATGATTGTGTTGGCGTTCGCTAAAACATCTCCTTCATCAAGCGGACGACTGATAAGTTCTTCCAGCATTGTTTCTGCGGAAGTATAGAGCAGCAAGCAGCCGATTTGATTGTGGTCGTAAGCGTGCTCTTTTATGACATTTGCTTGGGAAGCGAATCGTTCGCGAAATAAATCGCGGGCAACCCAGTCATATTCTTTTCGCAAGATCTGGTGATAAACATAATCGAACATTTCAAATTGGATCGAATCGCTTGGTTTGCTCACGGGTTCGATACCGTCGATGACTGCACGGCGGACACCACGAATAAAGTTACCGTAAAAGAAAGCAATCGTGGTGGCTAACTTGGCCGAAATTTCTGCCTGCCAATCATGCCAAGCATCAAAATCGAGATCGCTACGGGAGACTCGCTTGCCACGACGGTCAAAAATGTGGAGATAATCAGGAAAGGAATGATTGGTAGCAAAAAAATCTTCCAGCAAAGGCCGTGAATTTGCATCGTTGGCGATCATCGTTCGATTAAACATCCGCTGTGCATACTCGGCGTGACTCTGTGAGTCGCCGCGAGTCGTCATGTCAAAAATGATGCCACGCCGACCTTCTTGGTTCGCGCCGGCTTCGAGAAATTGGAGGCCAAGCTGCGTTTTGCCAATGCCTGTGGCTCCGACAATCACCGTTAATCGCCCTGGCAACAAACCGCCGCCGAGCAGGCCATCAAGTCCAGGTACGCCGGTGGAGAGACGAGACATGAGAGTTAGTTGTTAGATGTCTTGGAGTAAAAATACAGGATTACTCATCGATTATTGTGCTAATCGACATCGTGTTAAAGGTATGATGTAAAAATCAATGGTTATGGTTATTACGCGCAGCGATTGTTGACCAAAGCGACGCATGGTCGCGAAAAATTCTCATTCAAAGGGCGGAGAGAAAAAGACGCCCAGGAATCGTGCGACTCCTGAGCGTCTTGACTTAATAAATACGAGTCGTTTTTGATTACGCCACAAAGAAACCGTGGCGGAAGTCGAGGTCGTTTTCCAAGATGTCGTCAATAATTGTCGCGTCGGCGTTGAATGAACGGCGGCGCTTCGTGCTTCCAATGCCTTCACCGGTAAAGACTTCGCCGAAAGCATCGGCATCTGCATTTTGCACGGCGACATGCACTGCGGGATTATTACTGGTTTCGGTGTAAGCGTTAAAACTCTTAAACCGTGTGCCATCCGCATTGAACATTTCGACTCGGCCTCGACCCTTAGCGCCATTGCCAACGATAATTTCTGCAATGTCGCTGCCGCGCACGTTGCCGACGGCCACAAATACGCCGCCACGATCCGTATCGCGGAATGGGCGAATTTCTTGGATAAACGGCAACAGATCGACACGGCCAGGCAAAGGCAGAGGATCAATGGTCGAGATGTCATAAATCCGAACGCGCGGCCCAATGCCAGGGCCATTGCCAACAACAATTTCCGCACGCCCATCGCCGGTCAAATCGCCAGCAGCCACTGTAGCACCGACGTTGATTGTGCCGCCAAATGCCCGGTAGGCGAACCATGGTGCTGTATCAAATGGGTCAACTGCGCTGGTATCGACTTCGTTTTCCCAGATGCGAATATGAACTGGTCGGCCAGGGCCGGGGCTTGTGACAATATCGGTAAGACCGTCGCCGGTGACGTCGCCCGCGGCCACATACACGCCGTTTTGAAAATTCGATTCGTAGGCACGAATGCGGAAATCAACAATTTCAGAGCCTGAGAGTAGATCGAACACCTTGACTAAAGGTGAACGGCCTGCGCCAGGCGCTGTAATAATTTCTGGGATTCCATCTCCCGTGATGTCACCAATTGCCACTCGCACGCCGCCTTTAAATGACGTGCCGTAGGCAAAGAACTTCACAACCAAATCGCCAAGTTCGGCATCATAGACGCGGACGGCTGAGCGGCTATT
>CAZIGP010000074.1:6250-8530 GCA_964538425.1 uncultured Pirellulales bacterium
AAGAAGTTGAACGATTCGATCTCTTCGAACTTGACGTCCTGACGATTGGAGAATTCCCACATGCCGTCGCCGCCAACTTTAGTTAATTGGCGACCGGTGGTGCCTGCGAAGTTGATCTCGAGAAAATCGCCTGGAGGTGTCGAGGGATCGTTCCCATCAATAAAAAATTCGGTATTGGCGCTCGGGGTGACATGGAATTCGTTTGCGCCTTGGGTACCACCAAGGCGAGCAAACTCCAAAGTCGCGTCGTAGGTGACAATGGTCGAGGTTACGACCGCGTCGAAGCGCGAAATCGTGGTTGCATCGACGTTGTATTCTTGAACGACAGCGCGGGCTGAATCGTCCACAAGGAGCGAATCGGCTAAACCACCACCCGCATCAACCTGTACGGTTGCGAGTATTAACGTCAAATCCCCGTTGCCGACGACATACGAGTCACTGCCGTCGTTACCGGTGAGTATGGTAGCCACACCGGCGGAGTTTCGCTCGACTCGAAATTCATCAATCGCGGCATCGTCGGCCGCGATGCCTATCACTCCCGGCGCTGCATGGCCAAGAATCTGCAGCGAGGTAAGCCCACTGGCGGCCGTCGTGTAATCCACGAGGAATCGGTCCGCTCCGGTTTGCCCCATGAGTCGCACGGTTCCCTTGCGGGCAAATCGAAACGTCTCAAATGTTCCCAACAGATCGTTGACTTGCAGCGAATTGAACCCATTTAACAAACCGCCATCGACGATAGAAACGTTGTCTCCCGCGGCTGCTAGAACTACGTCGAAAGCGGTTGCTGGAGTATCAGAATCAACGGGTTCAATGTTCTTGAAGTTGATCGTCAATTCGTCTCCGTTGGCAGGCCCGCCCGAGCCAGGGCCCATGTTGTCGTCGCGATCAAAAATCCAGATGCCGGCATCTTGCGTGGCGCCAACGCGATACGTTTCGCGGGCAATCGTCGTCAACGGATTGCCAGTGATCGCGAGTCGGTCGTTATCTCCGGCCGATGTGCCGCCATCCCAATTGATAGCGAGTTGGACAAAGCCTTGGCTATTATCAACCGTTAAACTATCGGTTCCGTCCAATCCGTTGAGCGTGAGTGAATCGAGCTCGGCGATTGGATACGCGGCAATCAAAGTTCCATTGAGCACGACTTGCACAATGCTCGTGTCGCTGGCGTTGAGGCTGACAACGAAATTATCATCGCCACCCGTGCCATTAAATACGGGATTCCCTAACGCGGCCGCGTCGACGTTCCAACCAATGACGTCGAATGCGATCGTGTCCAGCGCGGTAATAAAATCGAACTGACCAGATCCTGTGGTCGGATCCATGACGCCGATTTCGGGACTCGACTCGAGCCAGTGGCTGGCCTGATCGCCTGGCGTGCCGTTGTTGTTTCCTTCGCTGAACGCGCCAAGCGAGGTGGTGCCGCCGTCGATCGCAAAGTACTTGGTCCGTCCGTCGGCTGCGACGTCGATCGTTCCAGCGCCGTTGGCAATGCTCTCGGCCGAAAAGCGGAACAGATCGAGCACGCTGGTATCGTCGAATTGATTGTCGTTGAATGGGCCCGGCCTTCCGGCTTGGCCATCGTTGCCGTCAAGAAGGTCGACGCCACTTACAAAACCAAGGAAGTGGCCGATTTCGTGAGTTCCAATGCCGACGATGTCGAAGCCTGTAATGCCGTCGATGCGATTGAAGTCCCAAGTACGCGTACTGTTGAAGATAATTCGGCCGTCGACCGTTGCATCGTTTGCTGGCAAAAGGCCCAAGGCTTTCGCGTTGGCACGCTTGACAGCGATGTTGGTGTTGTTCGTGTCACCGTCGTTATCGAGGTAGGGAGTGGCGCTTCCCGCACCATTCGGGTTGTTGGTTGTGAAGTTGATCAATACGTCAAAATCTGGCCCCGCGGGCAAATTGGCGAACGCCGTATTGTCATTGGTCGATGACTGATCTGCCTGAAGGGCGTTGCGCACCGCGGTATAAGTTTGATCGATCGAGGGTGAATTCGCGAACGCGTTAACATTTGTGTCGAAGTTTATGCCCCAACCTACTTCGACATTCAGCGTCACATTGTCCGTAATAAATTGATCCCACAATCGCGTTGCATCTTGCATGGCGGTGAGAACATTGGCGGGGAGTGCAATGGTGACTTCGTCATCGGCGTTGCCGGGCATGTTATCGACGCCATTGCCGACCACGGTGCCGGCGGCAAGCCCGATCAGGTTCCACGTGATCGTCATTACCCGTCGGTCTTCGAGTTGTTCGATAGCGGTTCGCTGTGAATTGAGA
>CAZIGP010000074.1:8540-11299 GCA_964538425.1 uncultured Pirellulales bacterium
GATTTGCCTTTTCGAGACTGTTTCCGGCGCGAGGGGAGGCAAGAGGACATGATGTTGCGAGGAGTCATAGAACAATCCTTTAGATAGTGTCTCAAAGATGGGGCGGCTCGCGCGGGTTCGGACAGCCCATAAAGACCGGCGCCGCAATTTAAACTAGGCAGGATGGTAAAGCAATGAGGGCGCCTACCTCTCTTGAAGGGTTTGCGAGGTGTTAAATTTTGAGGGTTGCTTAAACACTTCCGTACATGACGGTTTTGCCTGAATTAACGGTGGCGCTCGGCGGTAACAAGTGGGTGCAATGCAACGTCGTTTTCGGACGATGCAAACCTATGTTGTTGCGCAGGCGGATTCCGGCACGGATGATCGGATCAAAAGCGCAACCTTCCGCACGGAGGTTATTCATGACTTTTTCATGGCGCTCTGCCGCCGCGATTGTGTTTTTGTCTGCGGCACAAACGGTTTCTGCTCAGCAATACGACTATTACTCGAATCCTCCTGAATCGACTTCAGGTTCTAAGCCAGGTTATTCGTTAGTTTCCGACGGCGCGGCTCAAGATGTGTCGTACAGCGACATCAGCAAGAGTGTTTCGGAGACTGCGGCCGCCGATGCGACCAGTTCCGCGGCAGGCTGCGGTTGTGCTAACACTTGCAATGGCGGTTGTGCCGATTGCTGCCGAGGCACATGCTTCGATAATTGCTGCTGCTGCCCGCCACTTTGGACAGTCAAAGCGGGAATTGTGTATCTCGATCGTGCTGCACCTCGCCCGGCAGTGCTGGTTGAGGATACGGTGACGGGAGATCCGATTGCAAACGCACAGAACTTCAATTTCAACTGGAACGCTGGTTTGGATATTTCGGCGATTCGTAGCTTGGGCGATGGCACCAATGCTTTCGAATTGCGTTACTTTGGAATTGACGGCTGGCGTGCGACGCAGAACTTTACGACATCGGCAATTTGGAACTTCCCGACCGATCCGCCGTTGTTCGGTCTTGGCGTTGCAAATATCGACTCAGTCTACACATCGCGTCTTTACAGCACGGAAGCCAACTTGCGACATCGCAGCAGCGATCGTTTGTCGTGGTTGATCGGTTTCCGTTGGGTACAAGTGCATGAGAATTTGGACTTCAACGCTGACTTCGGTGGCAACCAAGCCGTTATCAATGACAACACCGACAACAACTTGTACGGTGGCCAGATCGGTATCGATTGGCGAGTCTTCGATCGCGGCGGACCGTTCAAGATCGACAGCGTGTTCAAAGCCGGTATTTTCGGCAACAGTGCTGATAACACCTTCGGTGTCACGCAAGCGATCGGTCCTGCTTTCGGCGCAGGCCAATCAAAAGGCCAAGTGGCGTTCGTGGGTGAAATCGGTTTGACTGGTGTTTATCAATGGACTGACCACATCGCGGTCCGGGGTGGTTATCAAGTGTTATGGGTTGAAGGCATCGCTGTGGCCAGCGATCAACTGACAGCGGTTGATGTGCTCAATGCCAGCGGCATCAACACGACCGGCGGTATCTTCTACCACGGTGCTTTAGCGAGCATCGACTTCACTTGGTAAGCCTGCTAAGTTTGAGTTCTTGGATTATTCAGCGGCTGCCGCCAAACATTTTTGGCGGCAGCCGTTTTTGTTTGCGCAGTCACTATCTCACTTTTGTAACCGTATGCGGATCAGCAGTTCGTTCAATGCAGGGGCGCAAGTTGGGGTTTCTGGAAGGGTGCTTTGCTGATGAGTATTTTCCAGTTCAACAACAAGCCGCTGATACTCTTGTTCGTGAAATAGCCAGTCAGCATCGGCAAGTACGGATTGCTCGGCGCCGGTAATCTTTCGTTGCACAAGTTCGTCAATGTATGGCAGCTTTGCCAGCTCATTAAGGTGTAATAGATTCGCTTCCACTTCACCGGTACGATTGAGATGAATGCCTGTGAGTAGTACGCGATAAACATACAACAATGGTTTGACGCGGCGCGGTTGTTCTTTGCAAAAGAGCTTCCATTGTGTCGCGGCAAAACCCAGGTAATGGTGGGCGTGATGACGTGTAATGCAACCGCTGACCAGCTTCTTTAGTTCTTCGTGTTCTGGTGTTGAATGCACGACCAATGGCGACAACAACTGCTCTAGAACGTAACCGTTTTTCTTGAGCATCAGGCTAAAAAACTTTTTCGCGTCGTGGCTAACAAGATCAACTTCCAGAGAATCGTAAAATCCCGAAACTTCGATCGTGTCGCGTCCCGCAAACAGTCCGATGACTTCTTGAGCTGGCAACAGATGGACACCGCGCAGGTCGAAGTCGGAGTCAGGCGATGGAAAGCCATAAAGATGGGCACCGCTAATGGTAACGAATAGCAACGGATAAGGTTGCTCGGCGACGATGCGATGCAAGCGTTGATCGGCGGTGATATTGTGCGTAACGGTCATCTTAGCTCATCCTCAACAGCAGCGCGTCGAGCTTTCAACAAAAAAGCATTCGCTCGTTCATAATCAGGACGTTCTGGCAACTTTGTTTCCGAAAAAGCAAGTTCAAATTCAGCATGCAAGGCCAATCGCCGAAGATTTATATCTTCCCATGAAAGTGTCCCATTACGAATCGCTAATAAATAGTCGCGATGTTCTTCGACTCGCACGGGCACGAATTGTTCTCTCAACACTGTGATGCCTGCCAGTAGTAGACGCATCAAATGCATCACATGTTTCCATTTAATCTGGCCACGATTTCGCACGTCGGCTGACAGCTTTTTGAATTGCGAGAGCACGTAG
>CAZIGP010000075.1:0-11231 GCA_964538425.1 uncultured Pirellulales bacterium
CGATATGGATCAGTTTCTAGGTGAATTGTTTGGCAAAGCGAAGGCAGAAATTCAAAACTGGATCAAATCGCACCGCTATGTTTCTGGTCCAGAATTAGCTGCTGCTGGCTTGGCGGAGATGATCGATTTCAAAATGCTGGATATATTTCGTTCCAGCGCAATGCCTCGTCGCCAGCCAACGTTGATCGTGCCAAAACGCCCTGAGCAACCACGGAACTTAGAACGCAACAAAAGGGCGGCAAAACGAAAGTGATTTTCCGAAGAAGAAAATTAGGGAAGTAAATTCAGCGAGCTGACCAAATCTTCCCTTCCTTCGCCTTCGTTGTTAGATCTTTAGCTTCGATAGTCTGCGTGACAGGCATTGCACGACTTATGCAACGCGCCGGCGGCAGCTCGGGCAGCATTGGCATTGTTGCTTTTCGCCGCTTCCATAATTTGCTGGGCCGCTTGTTGCATTGACTTAGCGAAACCTTCGTAGGTTGGATCGCCGGCGTCGTCAAAACCTTCGCGCGTTAATACCTCTGCAATCGCAGCAATCAGTTCTGCCTCGTGTTGAATGGCTGTCGCGTTTTTCTTGAAATCGGTAGCATTCGCGGTCCAGACGGCAATCCGATCTTGTTGTGCAAGTTCAAGCCGATTCATAAGCGGCACGCGATTAGCAACTTTACTCCAATGATTTACTGGTTCCAGGTTTGCAGGAGGCGAAATTGTTTCGCCTTGCAAAAGCGAAGTCAGATCTTGTGAGCGTAATTTTGCCTCGTTAAAAGACTGTACAGTCGCCGTTTTGCAGTTAAAACCTGCCCGAGCAAATAACTCTCTGGCTGCCGACGCTTGATTCTTCCAGCGCACGTCTTTGTCGAATTCATGGATGATTGCAAATGCCACGGCCAACACACTGAAGCTGCGCCGCGCATTCTTAAAAGAACCACCGAGAAAAACTTGTTGTGTTTTTACGTCCGCTGCAAGTAAGGGTTGATGCGATTTGATTTCGTCTTGTAATACTTCGGCCGAGATTAATTTTGACCAAGCAAAGGAGCCTGGAGCAGAAATCGCTGATGAAGTGTTGGGATCGATATCAGTTGAAGAATCACGGTCGTTCGTAGTGGTCTTAACCCCGCCTACCCCGTAATTCGGCCGCGGACCGTGCAGTACCGTTCGAGCATCAGGAAAGAAAATGTCCGTTACTTGTTGGTCCCATTTTGTGGGTGGAGCGGCCCGTCTAGGTGGTGATTCTTTTGACTGAGCAAATAGCAGCGCAGTCGTCATGGCAAAGCTGTAAACCGCCACATATAGGCCGTATCGCCTCATCATATCTGCACCGCTAAGAATAGCCCTATCCAGTATTTAGTTCTCTGAAAGTTATTATCACACAACGTATAATGAATTCAACGCGCCCGATTGTCGTGAAAATATTCATTTTTAGATTTTATGTCCATGTCTCGAAAGTCTTCTCGCCGTGCATTTCTACAGGGCCAATCGGCAGTGGAGGCACTTCAGGATGCGGCTGATAAGCTAAATGAGCATGGTTGCAGTTTACCATTACCCGAGTCAACTGGGCATTTGCTTCGGCTTGGCCGCCGGGCGATGGCATGCGAATTCGAAGTGCTATTGAATGCCAAGCAATATCCTCATGGTGCCGAGACTGCCGTAGCAGCACTTGACCTAGTGGATCAATTGGAGTCGCAGTTGACTGTATATCGCGACGATAGTGAGGTGAGTCAACTCAATCATCGCGCCTCTGAAGAAGCCGTAGAAGTTGAAGCACGATTGTTTGCCCTGCTCTCACGAGCAACGGAAATTCATCACGAAACCCACGGAGCCTATGACATCACTTCCGGGCCGCTTAGCAAGGCATGGGGTTTTTATCGCCGTGAAGGTCGGATGCCAAGCAGTACAGAAATCGCCGAGTCTCTACAACAAGTTGGAATACAGCACATTGAATTGAATGCGAACCAGCAAACAATAAAATTTGACCAACCAGGCATCGAGATCAATCTTGGCAGTATCGGTAAGGGATATGCTCTCGACCGCGCTAGTGAGTTGTTGCTGGAAGCTACGATCGAAAATTTTTTATTGCATGGTGGTAATAGCAGTGTCTTGGCACGTGGAACAAGTAGCACGAACCTCGAGGCTGAAGAAGGTTGGTGGGTAGGGTTGCGTCATCCACTGCGGCCGGAAAAACATCTCGGAAAAATTCGACTTTGCAACCGTGCGCTAGGTACTTCCGGCAGCGGCACGCAGTTTTTTATCCATGAAGGGCGAAGGTTGGGGCACATTCTCGATCCCCGCACTGGTCGGCCAGCAGAAGGTGTGCTAAGCACCACGGTGGCAGCGCTTACCGGTGCCGATGCCGATGCTCTGGCGACAGCGTTCTACGTAATGGGCCCAGAACATGCGATTGAATATTGTCGCCAACATCCTCACATCAGCGCAATGATCATGACGCCAGGTGATACGACGGGGCAGGTCAACGTAACCATTTGGAATTGTTCCGACCAGCAGCTACACATCGAGCCAGATCCGTCCGTTGTGCTCTTCAGAGTCGAGGCTTAACTCTGCCATTTCGGGAGAAAGTGTCAGCCGTGTGGTCGCTTTTACGGGATCAGAAACTTATACCCGCAGCCGCTCACGTTCCAATTTTTCTGCAATAAACTGTATGGCCTTCGGCGCCATGCGATCATAGAACTCAAAGCTATGGCCGCCGCCAGTGGTCTCTAAATCGGCTTCGTGCTGAATCCCCAAGGCGTTCAGTTTCATCCGTAACTTATCGGCGCTGTCGTGCCATCGGCGATCGGCAGGATCGCAACAGAACCAAATGTTACGTGGCCAATTCAAAGGATGCACGTGCAGTGTCGCAGTATCCTGGCGAACTTCTTCCTGATCGCCATACATAAGTGGCAACGTTTCGTCTCCTTCATTCCATCGCCACTGATAATCGATCGCAGGTGAAATTGCGGCGGCAATCGGAAACTTGTTGGGATGCTTGAACGCAAACCGCAACGCCCCTTGTCCGCCCATACTGGTGCCTAATAGTGCAATTTGCGGCGGACCAATGTTCCAGCGCTCGCGAATGTGCGGCAAAATGTTATCGAGCAAATGTCGCTCTGCGGACAACTTCGCATCGAATTCTGGGCAAATTCGGTCGGTCCACCAACTGCGCCCGGTCATTGGTGCGATGACTCGCAATCCATGGCGTTCGAACTCAGCCGAAAATGCCGATTTGTCGACGAGTCGATTCAAATGCACACCATGCAAATAAATAACGACAAATCCATGCGGATTTGTTGCGGTAGGCTCGAAGATATCGCAGTTTTTTTCTGCAACTTGAATGGTTGACCAAGAACCCATAGTGTTCATGAAGTTGAGCGATCTATTTTGGCAGTTTGATTAGGACCATTTTCGGCCTCTACCCGGCTGGCTGTCTAGCCTTTAGAATAAGGCTCGCATTTTCTGGCTCTAAATCTTTTGCTGAAAACGTTGTTGTGAAAGTCCTTCTTACTGCCGAGCAACTTCACGAAGGCGTCGATCGTATCGCGTCTGAAGTAGCTGAATTTTATGCGGATCGGCCTCTGACCATTGTGGGCATTCTGACGGGCAGTATCGTGCTTATGGCCGATTTGATCCGCCGCATCGACATGCCTTTGCGTGTGGGACTGGTACAAGCATCGAGTTATCGTGGCTCTGCTACCGAACCCGGGGCTCTTACGCTGAATTTGGATTTGCTTCCCGATATCCAAGGCCGAGATGTGCTTTTTGTTGACGACATTTTTGATACTGGAAAAACTTTGCTTGCCTTGATCGAACAGCTCAAAAACTTCAAACCTACAAGCGTACGCACCGCAGTGCTTTTGCGAAAGCACGGCCGCAAAGCGGTTGCCATCGAGCCGGATCATGTGGCGTTTGAAATCCCGAATGCTTTTGTCGTGGGCTATGGATTAGACTACCACGACGCATATCGCAACTTGCCTTATTTGGGAGCGCTGGAAGACCACGAGATTGCTGGCTCAGGGCATTAAAATTACTGCGTCAAACTAACATCGTTAGATCACTCAACCGTGATTCGCATTTTGCATATCGTCGGAAGTGGGGTATCCGGCGAAACAACCAGCCAATGGAACTTGCTGGCGCGCAAGCTGCCTCCCTCAGAGTTCGAATTTCATTTTTGTTCGCTGGATGGCAGTGGCTACGGCAAGAAGCATTTCGGATGCTGTAATATCAAACCTGCAGTTATTGCCCGGCATGCAACGCTCGATCCGTTGGCATTTTATCGCCTCCGCCAACATATTCGGCAAATCCGTCCCGACATTGTTCATACCTGGCAATTTGACGGTGGTGCTTATGGACGCCTCGCGGCACTTTCGGCGGGAGTGCGTCGGCTTGTTGCCAGCCAGCAGTGCCTTGCTGCAGGTCGAACCGATTTGAAATGGGTCATCGACCGCCGATTAGCATCCCATACAAATCGAATCGCAATCAACTCCGCTGCCGTGCGAAATTGTTGTTTGGCCAACGGGATAGCGCAAAACAGGCTAGTTTTCATCCCCAATGCGGTATTGCCCACAGAACCGGCCCGGTTGTCGCGACCCGACTTTTTGGCAAAGTTCGATCTGCCCGCCGATGCCAAACTGATTGTTTACTTAGGGCCGCTTGTTAAGGAAAAGCGCTTGAAGGAATTAATTTGGGCGGTCGATCAGTTAAAGGCTGTCGCTGTGCCGGCTTATTTGCTGGTTGTCGGTGACGGACCGTTACGAAGACCGCTGGAGCGCTACCGTTGGCTGAATCGCGTTGACGACCGGGTTTACTTCCTTGGCCATCGAAGCGATGCATCCGAAATCCTGGCTCACGCGAATGTGCTGTGGCAAGCAGGAACGCATGAAGGGCAGTCTAGCGCAATCGTTGCCGCAATGGCAGCAGGGGTGCCGGTGGTTGCCACAGATGCGGCGGGTTCACGTGAACTCGTAACAAATGGCGTAACGGGATACTTAGTTCCTCGAGGTGAACGGGCTGGATTTGCACGTTGGACACTACCTTTGCTCGAAGACGCTGAGCTAGCACGCCGTTTCGCGTCGACAGCCAAGGACCGAATTCAGCAAAGCCATCGAATTGAGGACATCGCAGCTCAATATGCTCGTATGTATCGAGAGTTAATCGCAGAATAATTGGCGACCGAAAGGTGTTGGCTATGGCTTCGGGAATTTTGCACCAATAAAATTGCCTTTCATTGTCGTACTTTGGCCCCTCAGTTGCACTACTTTAGCCAGTGTTCGTCGCGCGATAGAATAATGCACCCGACTGCAATTTGGGAGAAATAACGTCATGCTGCACGAAAGCAATGGAAATGGGCAGGTGCGTCGGCAGAACGTGCTGGCGGTCATTCTTGCCGGAGGCAAAGGCACTCGTTTAGAGCCCCTGACGCGTGATCGTGCAAAGCCAGCGGTCCCTTTTGGCGGACTGTATCGAATTGTCGATTTCACGCTATCGAACTGTTTGAACAGCGGCCTCCGGAAGATGCTGGTGCTGACGCAGTACAAAGCGATGAGTCTGGATCGACATCTGGCTCTGGGTTGGAAGCGGCTGATGAGTCGAGAGCTCGGCGAATTTGTGGACGTCGTCCCTCCGCAGCAACGCATCGACGACCATTGGTATCAGGGAACAGCCGACGCTGTTTATCAGAATATTTACACCATAGAAAAAGAACGACCCGATCTCGTTGTCATCTTGGCTGGCGATCACATCTACAAGATGAATTACGGTTCGATGGTTGATTATCACCTCCAAGTTGGCGCGGATTTAACCATCGGTGCACTACGCGTAAGCCCTGAAGAAGCACGCCACTTTGGGGTCATGCAAGTCGATCAGAATAGTCGAATCATTGGCTTTGAAGAAAAGAAGCCAAATCCGAAGACGATCCCAGGCGACCCCAATCACTGTCTTGCGTCGATGGGCATCTATGTCTTCAACGCACGATTCATGTTCGAGCAGCTCTGCCTCGACGCCACGCGATTAGATAGCTCGCATGATTTCGGACACAATATTATTCCTTCCGTGATCGATACCCATCGTGTGTTTGCTTTTCCGTTCCGTGATGAGAATCGCAAGACAGATTCCTATTGGCGCGATGTGGGCACACTGGATGCCTATTTCGATGCCAACATGGACTTAGTGTCGGTCGACCCTGATTTGAATTTGTACGACATGAACTGGCCGATACGTTCCTATCAGCCAAGTTATCCACCACCCAAGTTTGTATTTGCAGAAGAAGGTTTTACGGCCCGGCGAGGTCAAGCACTCGATAGCCTCGTGTGCAGTGGTAGCATCATTTCTGGAGGCCAAGTGAATAAGTCCATTCTTGGTCACAATGTGCGCGTCAATAGTTACGCCAAAGTGGATGAATCCATTCTGTTTGAAGGTGTTGATATTGGCCGCCATGCCCGGGTACGTCGGGCCATCATTGACAAAGGGGTGCAGATCCCTGCTGGCACCGAAGTAGGCTTTGATCCCGAGCAAGATCGTGCCCGTGGTTTCTTAGTCACGGAAAGTGGCGTTACCGTAATTGCCAAGGCCGATGGCATCGAGCATTTTGTTGAAGCAGAATCGTTGGAGCGGGCATAACGGGTCGATAAGCTTAGGCGATTTGCTGCTTGGTGCGCTTACTTTGCTTGCCACTCTTTAAGCATTGCTTCAATTTTCTCACGGCTGAATTTGGCATTTGGCTTGTCGTCTAAATTCGTTAACAAGTCATCTACCGTCAATGAGCCGCTTCGCACGCCTTCTTTTGGCACATCTACTTTGGCGATCCAGCAAATGGCGTTCAGGACCAGCTTGCGGAATTGGTCATTACCCCAGTTCCAATGGAAATGGGCTCCCGTAACACCAAAACCGCGGCCGCCATCAGGCCGATCGATTACCCAAAATACATGTTGCGGGATTCCCTCAGACACTTCTTTTCGGACCGTCGCATTACCGCTGTGAGGGCCATCGGGGCGCGATACCGAGCTTGGCGGCGGCACGGCGCTGAGAATGGGCGTGACCCGATCCAGATTTTCACGGAATCGCATGTGGAAATACCATTCGTCGTTGATTGCAAAAGGCTTTACGCCTTGTGTTACTGGATGTTTCGGCAAGTCTTTGAAATCGGCTGTCCAGTGCGGATTGACCGACCAATCGGTTTCAAAATAGCCTCCCATCCAATCGAGAAAATAACTGCCCGATCGCTCTTTAGGCACTTCCACCGCATAATGAATCGCTCCGATGCCGACACCTTGGTTTGTCAGTGCATCAAGTTCCGGCAAATGTTTCATCACCATGTGGTTTGGGCCGCCATCGGAATACATGACTACCGCAGAAACGCCTTCAAAAATTTTGGGGTCACTCGGCCAGCCATTGTTGTGAACGATTGCCTCAACCGGTAAGCCGCTTTCATTTAGCGCCTTAGCCAAAAGCTGACAGCCGGCATTGTGTTCATGCTCGCCAGGGCCGTGGCTAGGCTTGCCGGCGATGAACAGAATTTTTTTTCTGGCTCCCGTTTCTTGTGCCGCCTTGCTCGATGGTTCGGCTCGTGCAATTAAGCTCCAATCCGTAGCAAGCACAATCATGAGCAAAGCAAAAATTTTTGATGTTCGAGTCATGGGGAAGATTTTTTGCAAGAAAACAAAAGAAGGCAAAAGCGGGAGACGCCATTATCGTCTGTTGATTCAGGCAGTTCAATGCTGCACGATTATGACAAATATACCGAAAATCCGGATTCACCTTTGGATGTTGCGATTCCGCAACATGGTTAAATGCAGGGCAAACTCTCCGGGTAGGGTAGAGTTTTTGGGCTGCACGTCGGGAATAGAAATCAGCGATAAATTCAGTTCATAGCCGCACAGATAATATCCGCGGACGCTTCAAAGGAATTGACTTAATGAATGCAGAGCAAAAACGTCTGGAAGAAGCTAAACATGGCGAGCAACACTGGCGTCAATGGGGTGCTTACTTAAGCGAACGCCAATGGGGCACGGTGCGAGAAGATTATAGCCCTGGCGGCACCGCCTGGGATTATTTTCCGCACGACCATGCCCGTAGCCGTGCCTATCGATGGGGCGAAGACGGCATCGCTGGATTTAGTGACGATCATTGCAATCTCTGTTTGTGCATCGGGCTGTGGAACGAGCGTGACCCGATCCTCAAGGAGCGCATCTTTGGCCTCACGAACAGCGAAGGCAACCATGGAGAAGATGTAAAGGAATGCTATTGGTATCTTGATGCGTTGCCGACGCACTCTTACATGAAGATGCTGTATAAGTATCCGCAGCGCGAGTTTCCCTATGGCCAACTCTTGGAAGCGAACCGCGGCCGTTCCAAGCTGGAGCCCGAGTTTGAAATCATCGACACCGGCATTTTCGACGACAACCGCTATTACGACGTTTTTGTCGAGTATGCGAAGAACAATCCTCACGACGTGCTAATGCGCGTCACGATTCATAATCGTGGTCCAGAAGCTTCCCGAGTCCATGTGTTGCCGCAGTTATGGTTTCGTAATATTTGGTCATGGCGTGAAGACTTGGAAAAACCGGTGTTGTCGAAAGTTGATGATCACACCGTGTTGGCAGAGCATTATTCGCTAGGGAAATATCACTGGTACATCGATGGCGACGCTAAATTGCTGTTTACCGAAAACGACAGCAATCCGCGCCGCTTGTTTGGCATGAACGATGCCCGCGGTTATTTCAAAGATGCTTTCGACGAGTACGTAGTTCACAACAACCAAACGGCCGTGAATCCGGCAAATACGGGTACGAAAGCCGCAGCTCACTATGTATTAACGATTCCTGCTGGCGGTTCGGTGACAATCCGCACGCGACTCACTCAAACGCCGCGCAGCCCAGAATTTGCCGATTTCGATAATATTTTTGAGCATCGTATTACCGAGGCTGATCACTTTTACGACGAAGTCGGGCATGGCATTCAAAACGAAGATGCAAAGCGTGTGCATCGCCAAGCCTTGGCTGGTCTGGTGTGGACGCAACAGTTTTTTCATTACGATGTGGCTCGTTGGTTGCGTGGCGACGATTTACAACCAGCACCTCCTCAAGAGCGCCGCAACGGCCGTAATTCGCACTGGCGACACATCAAATGCCGTGAAATCATGTCAGTTCCCGATAAATGGGAGTTCCCCTGGTTTGCAGCCTGGGATTTGGCGTTTCACTGCGTAGCTCTGGCGATGATCGACACCGAGTTTGCCAAGCAGCAACTTGTGCTGCTCGGTCGCGAGTGGTTTATGCATCCCAATGGTGAGTTGCCGGCTTATGAATGGGCATTCGGCGATGTGAACCCACCTGTTCATGCTTGGGCCACTTGGCGCGTATTTCAAATTGATCGCGCTCGAAACAAGCATCGTGGCGATCATTTTTTCTTGGAACGGGTGTTTCACAAACTGCTGCTCAACTTTACTTGGTGGGTAAATCGTAAAGACGCTCAGAATCGCAACGTTTTTGATGGCGGTTTCCTCGGGCTCGATAACATCGCCATTTTTGATCGTAACCAGCCGCTGCCCAATGGCGCTCACTTGGCCGAAGCCGACAGTACAGGCTGGATGGCGATGTATTGCCTGAACATGATGCGAATTGCGCTGGAATTGGCACAACACGACCCCGCTTATCAAAGCATCGCCAGCAAGTTTTTCGAACACTTTTTGGCGATCGCCGAAACGATGAACCATGTCGGCTGCCGTGCCCAGGAAGAGGGTGGCATTGGCATGTGGGATGATGAATTGAGCTGGTATTGCTCGATCATCGAAATGCCCGACGGTCGTGCACAGCGGATACATTCCTATTCGATGGTCAATCTCATCCCGCTTTTTGCTGTGGAAGTCATTGAGCCGCACGAGTTAGCTTGCGTGCCGGAATTCAACGCACGGTTGCAATGGATTGTCGAGCACCGTAAAGATTTGGCCCATTTGGTGGCCGAATGGACGCAGCCTGGCGTAGACCGACGAGCGCTCATGGCATTGATGCGCGGATTTAGAATGAAAAAAGTATTGGAACGAATGCTCGACGAAACGCAGTTCTTGTCCGATTACGGCGTGCGTTCGCTTTCGAAGTTGCATCAAACTCAACCGGCAACGTTCGACTTTAACGGTGAGACGCTGAAGCTTGGTTATGAACCTGGCGAATCGGAAGGCGAGTTATTCGGTGGCAATTCCAATTGGCGAGGACCAATTTGGTTTCCGGTGAATTACTTGATTGTCGAGTCGCTCCAGAAGTTCCATCACTACTACGGCGACGATTTCAGAATTGAATGCCCTTCAGGTTCTGGAAAGTTCATTACGCTGCTGGAAGCGGCAAACGAAATTTCGAACCGCTTAACCAAGATTTTTTTGCGAGATGCCAGTGGTCGTCGACCGGTTTACGGCTCTTACGAAAAACTACAAACCGATCCACACTTTCGAGATTACATTTGGTTCAACGAATACTTCCATGGTGACAACGGCCGCGGTTTAGGTGCAAGTCATCAAACTGGTTGGACGGCCTTGGCTGCGAAGTTACTGCATCCGAAACGCCCGCCAAGAACCAGTGCGGCAGATCACGCAGCAGAAAAACCGGCTAAATCACAGAAACGCCCAGATGCAGAACAGGCAGAGGCCACAACGACCAAATCCGTATAACCAAGAGGAAGTTCTTTCTGCATTCTGGCCTCCTTTGCGGTTCCTTCAGGCTTTAAATTTTTATGCCCATCGCGCTCGACAATCTCACCGAGTGGCTTGAACCTGATGGGCTCGGTGGCTACGCATCTGGCACCACCTGTGGCGAGCGAACGCGGCGATATCATGCTTTGTTGTTAACAGCCACCGCGCCACCGACAAGGCGCATGGCATTGGTAAACGGATTCGATGCCTGGGTGGAAACGAAGAATGAACGAATTGCTATTTCGTCCCAATATTATTCGCCTAACGTGGTATATCCTGATGGTAGTTCACGGCTAGTCGAATTCACGAGTGATCCGTGGCCATGTTGGAAATATCAAATCGACGAGCAAACATCGATTACGCAAGAACTATTTGTACCCCATGGAATTGCGGCATGTTGTTTACGATGGTCACTAAAAACGACTTCTTCCTCTCCTGGCCGTAAAAAGCAGAGCGGCGAGAAAGAGCATACCGAAGGCATGCCACCCGCGCTAATCCTTCGTCCGTTTCTTTCCGGTCGCGATTACCATTCACTTCATCACGAAAACTCAGCTTTTCGTTTTGA
>CAZIGP010000076.1:0-11159 GCA_964538425.1 uncultured Pirellulales bacterium
TCACGGTTGGCGACAGGGTTGTTGGTGGTTGTGGCAATGGCACTTCTGTCCGATCGCTGCTTCGCGATCTATTATGGGCTCGGCCCATCTAAAGATGAGTGGGGACTGAAGTATGACGTAACGGTCACTGACGCCGGCAACAACATGCTGAACGTCATGTTTACGCTCGCAGATGAAGGACGCCTGAAGCCATTTCATTCGATTGAACTGATTGCTTTCAGCAAGCAAGCGGACAATCAGGGTCGACGCGCGTATGACATCAAAGCGCCGTTCGATTTGAAAACGACGCCCGAGGGCAAGCGTGCAGCGCAAGTGCAGATCCGCAAGGACTTGGCCGATGGGGCTGAGATTCGGATCCTCACCCGCATGGTCGACGGTCAACGACAGCCGTCGGGTGGATCGTACTATGACATTTCGCTCAAGAAGTATTTGAATAAAGGCCCGGCGGCACCGCCGTTGGCGACACCACCGACATTGAAATCTACACGGTAGTGAATAGCGCTAGCCACTGCTGGGCAAGCCAGCAGTGGCACCCGCGCGCTGCTTACTTTTCTTCTTTGGGTAGGTTGGGCCAGATATTATTCGGACTGATGATGCGCGTGATGTCTTGGATGAGTATCCAGGAGCCGGGGATATCGGCGCCAGAGTTTAGCATGACGACCATCGCCATCTGTTCGGACGGCAAGTAATACGGATAGATCATGTAGCTAAGAATGTTGCCGTTGTGGCCGACCCAGCCGTTTTGGTTTTCGAGCGCGAGGCCGTAAAGCGCGCCGTCTCCTTCAGCAGGAGCGGGCAAGAATTGTTGCTGCTCTTTTTTCATTGCCGGTGAGATCAGCTTGCCTAGCGCGAGGTCGCGTGCCCAGATGCGCATGTCGTCGAGCGTGGAGATCATGTTGCCGGAGGCCCAGCCCCAGGATGGATTCCAGTCGGTGGCATCGACGATCTTTCCATCTGGCATTTTGAAGTAGCCGTGGGCATGAGGCAATGGAATCTTGTTGTCGCCGGGGAAAACGGTGTGCGTGAGCCGCTGGGGTTTCAGAATGTTTTCCTCGATGTAGGAAGCGAGGGATTGGCCGGAGACTTTTTCGACGACCAAGCCGAGCAAGACGGTGTTGGTGTTGCAATAGTCGAAGCTACTGCCCGGCGAAAACAAAGGTGGCTGGCGGAAGGCAATTTCGAGCAGTTCTTGCGGTGTCCATTGCCGGTCAGGATGCTCTGACAAGTCTTTGTTCGTGTCGTTGGCGTAGTTGTAAAGCCCGCTGCGCATTTGCGCAAGTTGGCGAAGTGTGATTTGGTTGCCGCTGGGGACGCCGTCGACGTAGCCGTCGATCGGATCATCGAGATTGAGCTTGCCCGCGTCGGCGAGCATGAGAATGGCAGTCGCAACGAATGCCTTGGTGTTGCTGCCGATGCGCATGGCAAGGTCGGTCGTCATGGGCTCGCCGGTAGCGGTGTCGCGGACGCCGAACGCGCGCACGTAAAGAGGTTGGCCTTCGCGCCAGATGCCAACAATAGCGCCGGGGATGGAAGCACGTTCGAGGCCGGCGCGAATGGCGGTGGTGAGGGGAGCGTTGGGATCCGCTTCGCTCTTCTCGTTTGACTGCTCGTCGTTTTTCTTTTCAGTGCTGGGCGCGGGTGCGTTTGACGATGGCGGAGTTGCTTTGCCGCAACCAATGACGAGTGCGATAGCGAAGGTCAGCAAGACGGTAGTTAGTGCTCGTTGCTTATTAGCGGAATGGTGTTTCATGTTACAGACATATCTTTGGGTGGCTTTCCGGAGGCAGTTTGCCTGGAGGTTATTTTGCGCGCGGTGAAATTCGTTTCATTTGAATTCGTGCCAATAGCCGGCTGGCTGGAGAGGTTCGGGGTTGCTGGTTTTATTGCGGGACCAGAGGCCCGGCTGCTGTACGAATTCGCCGATGTCGGTGAGAGAGATGCCATCAAGCGGTTGGTCGGCAAGCATTTGTTCGGCGGAAGTGGATGGAACGGCGAGGATTAATTCAAAATCTTCGCCGTCGCTGAGGGCGTGGCTTAACGCCGATTTCTTTTCGGGTGACTGCTGACTTGGCGATTGCTGGGAAAGTTGATGAGCTGCGGCGGAGATGGGGATTTTGTCGAGATCGAGAATTGCGCCGCAGCGGCTTTGTTCGCACAGTCGCCAGAGGTCGAGGGACAAACCGTCGCTCGAATCGATGCCGGCGTGCAATTGGTAACGCTGATTGAGCAACAGTGCTTCGGCAACGCGAGGTTCGACGTCGAGATGTCGACCTAAAATGCTGCCGCCGAAGTTGCCGGTGACAAGAATGCGATCGCCGGGAAGAGCGCCACGGCGACAAAGGGGGCCATCGGCGGTTACTTCTCCGATCGCGGTGACTGCGACGACCAGTGGGCCGTCCCAGGCGCTGATATCACCGCCGGCAATAGCAACGCGATGTTTTTCAGCCAAAGGTAAGAGACCTAAATAAAGTTCTTGCGCTAATTGCTCGCCACCTTGTTTTGGCAAGTTCAAGGCAATGACAGCGGCCAAGGGTTTAGCAGCCATTGCGGCAAGATCGCTGAGATTGATCGCTAATGCCTTGTGGCCGATTCGACGAGGATCGTCTGCGGGCAAATTGAAATCAACGCCTTGAGCAATGAGGTCGGTCGTGACGACGATATTTTCTCGCCCTGCCGTTGCCAAAATTGCAGCATCATCGCCGATGCCTAATTTCAGCAGCGGATGCGGGGGCAATTGATCTTTGAGCCAAGAGAGAAAATCTGCTTCCATGTCGTTTGACGATAGAAGGACGCGAGCGGCGATGCAAGGTACTAGACTCGTGCCGCTTCCACCTTTGGCATTTCTTTTGGCTTCGGTGCATCATGCGGCTTGCCGCGCGGGGCAAAGACCAAGACTGTGACCGCGCCGGCGACGACAACGATTAGCCCTGCATAAAAGAAAGGCGAAACTGTGCCGAGATCTTTGGCTGTTAAGATACTAATAAAGGTATTGATGACTGGTGCGCCGCCGAATATGAGGGGCATGACATAGACCGGTTTGCCGCCGAAGGTAAAAGCCAGAATGACGCCAAGTGCGCCCAGCGCGCCGGCGATTCCGCCCGCCAAACTCCAGGCAGTTCCTTCCAGCGTCCACTCGCCGTGATCGCCCGCGGTGGCTCGTAAGATTAGTGGCAAAATTACCGCCAGGACAAAGTACGCCAGGCCGACGCACATAAATGGTCGCAACCGGCTGCCTTGCATCAGGGCTTGGCCTTTATGCAACACCGGGCCGTAAGTGCCCCAAGTTAAGGCGGTAAGCGCAACAAAGCCGAGCACTTTGAGCAATTGCGGAATGGCGATTTCATGGGCTCTTACGCCGGCAGGATTAAATAAGAGAACGGCTGCAGCACCGGCGATAACGAGGATCAGGCCGGCGTAGAACATCGGTTTGATTTCACGATGGGTCTTGGTCATGGCCATTGTGACAAAAGTATTGACGACTGGCGCGCCACCGAAAACCAACGGCATGACATAAATGGGACTGCCGCCACCAGTGAGCGCGAGAATTACGCCGAGCGCACCAACCGCGGCGGCGACGCCGGCCGCGAAACTCCAGATGATGCCCGTCACCGTCCAATTGCCGGGTTCGCCTTTGATGCGCATTAAAATTGCGGGGGCGAGAATAGCGATAAGAAAATAGGCGATGCCGACACAAATGAACGGCAGCCAATGGCTACGGCCCATGGCTTCGCCACCCCAACGCAAAAATGGTCCGTAAACACCCCAACAAGCGGCCGTTAATGCCGTGGATAACAAAATGTAGAGATAGCTTTTCACGGTGGCCCTCGCTGTGATGTGGCAAGACACTACTAATGTAGCATTTTGCGAAGAGGGGCACAGCCACCGAAGCAAGCGAGCGGCTGCACTACGACGCGGATGGCTTGAATGAGCAATCGGCCAATGCTTCGCTGAGGGGATCGTCGTCGGGGCTGCAAAGCCCGAGGTGGAGATGTTTTCGCCAGCCTTCGGCATATTCGTAACGGCCGGACATCGCACCGACTTCACGGGCTAGTTCACGCATTGTATGTAGATAGGAATCAAGCCCTTGGCTTTTATCGAGCCAATTTTTTTGGCTGCGATGTTCGGCAAGTGCGGCGGCTTGTTCATCGATGTGGGGCGTGGTATCGACGAAAATGGCTGGCTTGACGATGTTGCCTAAAGGATCGTGATTGCCGTAGGGCTGCCCATGATACACCGTTACTTTGCCATCGATGGATGGCCGCGGAGGATCAGTCTCGAAATTTGGCATGCCTCGAACGAATGCTGCCGTGACTGCAAGCCGGCAAGCGTTCATGTGGTCTTCCATGTAATCGGCCGGTGCGTGCGTGAGGATGATTTGGGGAGAAACTTCACGCACCACCGCAGCTAGTCGCTTTAACGTGGGGAGTTCGTAGAAGATTTCCAGATCGTTGACGAGGCTGTCATGGAAGGTTGCCCCCAATCGTGTGGCGGCGGCCTTGGCTTCTTCGCGGCGGATGCGAATGATGGTGGCTGCATCGTACTCGACGGTTCCACAACTGCCATTGGCTAGATCCATGTAGTGCAACTCCCAACCGCGGGCGCGCAGCTGCAGCAAAGTGCCTGCCATGAAGAATTCGATATCATCGTGATGAGCCGCGATCGCGAAGGCTGTGGGCATGGGAGTAGGGGTTAGGATCGGGAGCGAGGGATGAATAAGGCAGAAAGTAGAAGCAGAAGGCAGAAAATGGAAAGCGGAAACATGATCTTCTGCTTTCTGCCTTCTGCCTTTCTTTTTAGTGCATTTCGGATTCGCAAGTTCCGATGCCGCTGCGCAGGAAATTGAACTGCACATTGGGATGATCGGCGAGCAGTGACATGGGGACTGCGCTATCGGGAATCTTTTTCGAGATCATTAGCGTCGTCAGTCTTTGGCCGAATGGATTGTCGTGATTACCGGCGTGCCAGATCGAAACTTTCTCGGCCAACCAGGTTTCTGCGGGGCCGACGCTGATGGCTTGCGTTGGGACGGCCGAGACAACGCCGCCGCCACTGGTGCGGGCATTTTGAATGATGGTCATTGGGTGCAAGTCGACGATGCGCGTGCCAAGCCTGCGATATTCGGCTGGTGGCGGAGGGGCGTCTTTGTATTTGCCATCACGTCGCGGCGGATCGTTGAATGCCCAGTGCTTAACTTCGCCTTGGCCACCTTGCATGACCACGCAGCGAGCGTGCTTCCAGCTTTCGACATATTCGCGCACGTCGGCCTTGGGGAAATGCAAATTCTTTTCCGGGATGCGAAGCTCGGGCTTGATGCGGTTGAAGCACAAATCGCGATCGCACTTGGCAAAACTGAGTGGGAAGGATTCGGGAACATCTCGGCCATCGATGGCCCATTCATCCATGCCCCAAAAGTGCGCATGTTTCAAGTTGAGTTCCAGCTCGTTGACCAAACGTGCCACGAGCGGCAATTGTTCCGTCGGACCAATCGGTCCACAGATGCCGGCAGGCTTATCGGGCGTGGCTTGTTTCCAAGCGTTGATGTATTCCAGCGCTTCGGCCAAGTAGAAGTCTTCGATCGTGTCGTAGAACTTCACGGTGAAACCTGGGCGAGATAGCCCGAGTAAATCGTTGGCTGAGAGTTTTGCGGCGTCGTTGACGATTTGCTGATCGAGTGTGGTGTAATCCCACCAATCGGGTGCAACTTTGCTAATGGGGCGCATGAGAATTAGGAATTGAGTAAGGATTGTCTAGGAGAAGGTGGACTGGAATCTCAACATGGTTCTAGAAAATCAAACGCCCCGCAGGATGGGAAGCGGAGATGATTTCAGTACCATTCGAACCGCAGTATAACCGGCAAGCAATCCAACGATAAGTACTGCTAAAAGCATGGCGGCAAGGGACCACCAGGGGATACCTGCACCGCCCGCTAATAAGTGAGGCAGCAACACCACGAGTGCGGCAATTATTCCCGTCGTAAGGCCAGCCACTAATAGCCAGATATTTTCCAGCATCACCAGTTGCACTAACTGGGTGTGACGGAAGCCGATAGCTTGAAATAAGGCAAGTTCTCCTCGTCGTTCGACGATATTGCGGAGCTGCACGGTTGCCAGACCGAATGTGCCAAGCAATAGGCCGAGGCCGCCGAGGGAGCGGAATGTGGCGAGGTAGGCATTTTGTACGGCAAAAAACTGTGCTAAGCGTGCCGAGGTGGTTTGGGTATCCAATCCATAATCGCCAAGGTTGGTTTCCAACGCAGTCGCGACTTTTTCGGTTTCTTGTGCAGACGAATCGACGAGAAACATTCGATAGCCGCTGACGTCGGGAAATAGCCGTAGGAAGTTGGTCTCGCTCATGAGGATATCACCTTGGAAGATGCTGTTTTTGAGCAAGCCTACGACTTTGAGCTTTAACTTTCCGCCGTGCGGTGAATCGATTTCAAATATTTCGCCTACGCCGCCGTAAAGGTGCAAACTGTAGAGGGCGGTATTTTGGTCGAGCAGAACCGGGATGGCATTTTCGTTCGCTACGGGCAGACCGCTGATGAGTTGCCAAGGATCTTCGGTTGCGGGCTTGGCTGCCCATGCGAATCCGCCGCGGTCGATCAAGGTCGTGGGTACTCCCAAAATTGTTGGTTGTGTGGACTGGTACAAGTTCAGGCAGCTTGCATCATCGCCGCTTTGAACGCGGAGGGGGGAAATTTTGGTTTGGGCTTGAGACAATCGCTGCTCTGCCGATTCGTCGAAACCGAGTTCCTGTCGCGCTGCTTCTGAATTCAAATTTTGATAAATCGGCTGATCACTCCGGGCGATGAGTGCAAATCCACCATCGCCGCTATCGAGCTTTGGTCCTTGCGATGATGGCGCTAGTTGAAACGCGCTGAGGGAGGCAATCAAGAAGCAGGCGGTTGCTGTCAGGCTAATAGTTAACGTGCTGCGGAGAGGAAAGCGACCACTGTTGCGCAAAGCCAATCGCGCCAGCGGAATGTTTCGCTCAGTGAATAATGCCGCGCGATCGGAGCGTAAGCGGTTCCAGATTTCAGCCAAAATTGCTGTAAGCACCAACGTGCCGGAACCAAGAAAGGTCAGGGCCTGCAATTCGTCACGAAGTTTTGTGGCTGCTAAACCACAAAGGAGGGCAGCAACCATTGAAAGCAAGGCAAACCAACGTGGCCAACGAACGCGTTTGGGAAGCAACGATTGGCTTTCCAGGCTTTGCCCGGCAAGTAAGCGCTGGACGCTCACTTTAGACAGTTGGCGCAATGCCCAAACAATGGTTAATAGCGATATTAGTAGCCCACTGAAATAGCCGATGGCAAGTGTGGCCGGTTGGATATACAGATCGAGAAACGGCGTGGTGATTGCGCCAAGCCACCAGGTTTGCAAACCAGCCAGCATCAGCCAAGCGTATGCGATACCCAAAATTACGCCTGCGATCGCTCCAATTTTTGCCACCGAAGCGCCTTCGAGTAGGTACATTTTTCGAGCAGTATTGCGCCGCCAGCCGGTGGCCAATATGATTCCTAACTCGGCAGCGCGTGAATCGATGCCCAACTTGAATAGGAGCATGACCAACATTAGCGCAGCGGTGATGATAAAAAAGCTGAAAGCGATAAATAACCATGCGAAGGGTGTGGTGCCGGTAGCAGCTTCGAAACCCATTCGCTTGATGGGAAGAAAATCGAATCCCATGGCAGTTGGTTGCAAATCTTTTTGCAATTGCTCGGCAAGTGATTTTTCGGTGATGCCTTCACGGGATGGGATGCGAATGGATGTTGCCTTACCAAAGCGACTGCCCCAAAGCTTGCGGCCTTGATTTAAACTGACAAAGGCTTTGGGAGTGGCACGGTATTTCTTCCAATATTGGTCGTCTTGATCGTTGGGAGGTGTGCTGCGTACTCGCGAAGCATCGTAAGGAAACGGAGGATTCCAATTGGCGATGGAATCTTCATCGGTCACACCTTTTACTTCTGGTGTTAAATTGCGATCGTCGGCCGGGCCTTTCAAGGCAACGATACCTTTGAGCCGAAATTTGTGTGTCGTTTCGCTCACCACTCCATGAGTGGTTTCGGGTTCAAAATAAACGATTTCGATGGTGTCGCCGGGCTTCACGGGTGCGCCTTGGGCAGCCAGATCGTCAGCGGCCCAGGAGTTGAGCACGATTTCGCCATCGGCCAGTGGTAAGATTGGTTGGCCTTCAAGATTGCTCCATGGTCCCCAGGGTGGTTGATTCGAAAAATCAACCGCAGCGATGGTTGAATATGGAATTTTTCCGTTGCCGGCGATGATGTAGTTCGCCAAGTACGTGTACGCCGGCTGAGCATCGAGCGGACCGAAGGCTTTCATCGCTGCAGATTCTGCGGCCGGCTCTATTACCATGCGGTCGGTCGTGAGATTGAAATAATCATGATCGGTTTTGCGAATCGACAGGCCATAATCATCCAGCGTGGGATGGAGCGACTGTTGCAATAGGTTTTCGAATTCTTCTGGAGCAGCGCGATCTACGTCGTGGCCCGCAACTAGTACGGCGTTGATTCGTCCGGCAACGTCGATCATTTGCTGTAAGGGATCGATCGTGGTAAACGCATTCAGCGATGCCTGCTGTGAGGGACGCAAACCGAATCGACCGAGACCTGCGGCGGGTATAATTTCGCTGACGGTGAATCGACGGCTGCGAACGGTTTCTGTTTTTCGTCCTAAGGGGCTGTCGGCGGGGACTTCAGCGGCATGGGGCAATCGCAAGATGATTTCATCACCGCGATTGACGTGCAATTCATCGGCCAGCGGTTGATTGAGCACAATCTCGCCTGGCTGCGGAGGTTTTGACGGTCCACCCTGACCAAGCTTCCAAAACTCGTCGCCCACACCCAAGATGTTGACATTGCCGGCCCGATGCTTTGCCTCGCCGGAAGCGCTTTCTAACGTGCCTTGTAGCAAGATCGCCGGCAGCGCCTCGCTAAAATGTTTTTGAAAGTCTTGCGAATTTGCAATTTCGCTCGCCAACGGTGCGCGAAAAAAACGTGGCGTTACTAAGATGGTATCGATTCGACCAAGGCGATCGACAATGAGATGCCGCAAGCTGCCGCGTACAGAATCGCCGACGATCAGGGCCCCTGTTAATACTGCGGTTGCCGCCATCACGCCGAGTGCAACGGCGAGATTGGTGCGCCAGTGATATACGAGAGATTGCAGGGATAGTTTGATTAACGACATTACTTTTCAACACAACTTACGAGCTTTCCTGCATCGAGTTCCAATTGTCGGTCGAACGTCGCCGCCAGTGCTAAGCTATGCGTCACCACAATCATCATGGTTTGTTCCTCGCGCTGGAGTTCGAGGAGTAGTTTTCCAATCAGTGTGGCCGTGCTGCGATCTAGATTGCCCGTGGGCTCATCGGCCAGCAGCAACATTGGTTTGCGAATAAGAGCTCGGGCTTCGGCCACACGTTGGCGTTCGCCGCCAGAAAGTTCTGCCGGTCGATGTTCGATGCGACTTGTTAATCCCACGCGATCGATCAACATTTTGGCTCGGCTGATGGATGCATTATCGGGTACAACGCTTGCAATGGTGGGAAGCAGCACGTTTTCTAGCACCGAACATTGGGGCAGCAAAAAGTGATCTTGGAACACAAATCCAATGCGCTGATTGCGAAAATCGGCAAGCCGCGGTTCATCGAGAGAAAACGGATCGGTTCCTTCTAATTCGACGCGGCCGGATGTCGGCCGATCGAGCGTGCCGGCGATGTACAGAAGTGTACTCTTGCCGGAGCCGCTGGGGCCCAAAATCGCCACGTTTTCGCCGCGCGAAAGCTGCAAGGACACCCCGCGCAACACGGACAATGACTCAGCCCGAGTGGGATATTCTTTGACGATGTTTTCGACAACTAAATTAGACATGACCAATGTTGGCTATTGAATATGGGACACCGTTTCTTTGATTCACAAGCAAAGCATAGTATCCGAAGGAAACTAGGGGCTTGCCCGCAAAGGAGGCTGTAACCACAATGGCCTGTTTATCAACCGACTTCCACAGAGCCCCTATCCTACCAAGATTCTATGCCAGACGAACAACCCCAGGTTATCCTCAGTGCTTTTGCCGATGAAGCGGCCAATCAAAAGACAGCTACTCAGCAATTTGCAGCGCTGGCCGCCATTGGGCTTCAATATTACAGCATTCGCTTTATTGATGTCGGCAGTGGCGTTAAGAATGTGATGAAGCTCTCGAAGAGTGAAATCACGAAGATTCGGCACTTGGAAGATGAGTACGGGTTGAATGTCGCGTCGATCGGTTCACCCATCGGCAAAATTAAGCTGGTCGACAAAGCGGATGGCTCGAAAAATGTTTATATTCCGTTCAAGAAATATTTAGCCAGCGATGTAAAAAAAGTATGTGAACTAGCGCACGCATTTGAAACTAAACTCATCCGCGGCTTTTCGTTCTATCAACCGAAGGGTGAAGATCCGACGGCGTACATTCCGCAGGTGGTCGATTACTTGGGGCAGATTGCAGAAACTTGCCATCGTTCTGATTTAACTTTTGGATTGGAAATTGAAGCGAACCTTGTCGGCCAAACCGGCCAAATCATGGCAGAGATTCATCGCAAGGTGAATCATCCGGCGATGGTGACCATTTTCGACGGCGGTAATATTGTGTGCCAGGGTTATTCACAGGCGGAAACCTTCCAGCAGTATCAGGCCATGAAACCAGGCATCGGCTGGATGCACATCAAAGATTATAAAGTGACAGGAAGCGGCCCGCGGAAACAAGGTCACGTCGATGAAGATGCTTTGAAGAATTTCGTGCCGGCCGACATTGGTGACAGCGCTCATGCTCTGATCTTGCGAGATTTTCGCGATCACATTCCAACGCTGGAAAAGAAACTTCGCCGTCGTGGTATTCCCGGGGTGTTCCTCGATTTGGAACCGCATCTCAAAGGGGGCGGGCAGTTTGGCGGATTTAGCGGACCAGATGGCATGGGTGTAGCAGCCCGTAGCTTGTGCAAAGTACTCGACCTAGCGGGCGTTGGCTATCACCTACGAGATTATGACGACGTGCTCGCAGCGCGAGGCAAAGACTAACTGCTGGTTTCGCGATCTTCTGCTGACACTGGACCGCGATCTGCAGATTGTTGATTGAATTTTTCCGATCGAAGCTACCGTGCTG
>CAZIGP010000077.1:0-11133 GCA_964538425.1 uncultured Pirellulales bacterium
ATGGACCACATAACATTCTATCAATGGCCAGCGGCGGCGTGCTTCCGATTCTAATTCGGCCAGCTTTTGCTCTGCCATTTTGGGGTAGGCCTCGTAATCGAGTGATTCTGTGCCGCGACTGCCAGTCATTTCGCGGGTGGTACCAAGGAATAATACAACCGCACCTGCGGCCGGCGATTGCACCCGGTCAAGTAATGCTGCGGTATCGATTTTGTTGCTAGTAAGCTCGGTCATTGAATTATCGATGCTGCCCTATCCTCCGCTAACTGGCGGTATGCAAGCTACCTCTGCTGCTGCCGGAATTCGTGTTTCTTCATCGGCATATTCGGAATTCACGGCAAACCGCAGTTGTGATCCAAATTTTTCCAACTGCGGCAGTTGACTTAACAGCGACGTGCGCAGCTCGGCAACTTTTGCATTAGCTGGCAAATCGAGTTCGACAGTCTCTGCATCCGCCCATTGGCGTGCCACGGCGAACAATCGCACGTTAACTTTCATGTCACAACCAACTCCTCGCCCCGGGCGGAGAGCAAATCGGCGATATCGGGAATTAAGCCGTAGGACAATGCGAGCAGTTTTAATGGATGCAAGGTTGGCTTGGTTGTGCCTTGCTCCATTTGTATTTTACACGCACTGCATTCGGTTATACCGGCTTGTAAGGTGCTTTCTCGCAACTTAGAAATTAATCCCCAGCCAGAACGCAGACTATTGCGGTAGTTTTCCCGTTTAAGCCCCCACAAACCAGCCATTCCTGAACAGCCGCGTTCGATGCGTTGCATTCCCAGTCCTGGGATTAGCTTCAGTAAATTCTCGGCCGGAGAACCAATTTGTAAAGCCCGGATATGGCAGGGCTGATGATACCCCACCGAGGCAGACAATGGCCTGAAATTGAGCTGCAATTTACCGTGCTGATGCAATCGCCATAAGTAATTACACGCCTCGCTAGTATTGGCGGCTACGGTGCGGGCATCTTCATCGTCGAGCAGATTGAGGTATTCATGGGTGAGGCACAAAACCGTCGACGGTTCACTGGCAACAATGTGATAGCCTTGTCGAACCGCTTCGGCCAGCAAGTGGACATTGTGAGTTGCCAGGCGTCGTGCCGCTTCGGTGGCCCCCGTTGAAATTAACCCCATACCGCTGGGACGTTGATCAGGATGCACGTACACGGCCACACCGTTGTGCTCCATCACGGCAACCAGCGCCTCGGCCAATTGGGGATCGTGATAATTGGCAAACGTATCGACAAAATACAACACCTTGCGATCGCTACGACGCGTAGGGCGAGTTAAACGCCGACGAGTAGCACGACGCATAAAACTGCGTGCTGCAAATCGAGGTAATTTTCGCCCTTGAGCAACGCCAAGTGTTTTTTCGAGCAGCCATCGAGCAGCACGATTGGTAATTATCCAGTTGGAAATCAAGCTTAACTTGCTGCCAAGAGCACTCAGTCGATCAAATCTGGAAAGCAGCCAATCGCGGGGCCGTAAACCATTGTTGGCCACGTAGGCAGCCTTGGCTTCGATCATCAACTTCGGGATATCGACTCCCGCGGGACATTCAAGCCGGCACTGGTGGCAGTTTACACACAGGTCTGCCACGGCTTTGAAATCATCGTGAACAACAAGCTCCGGGTCTAATCGACTATCTAGCACTGCTCGCAGCAAATTGGCTTTTGCTCGCGGAGAAGCTTCTTCAGATGGCATCACGCGAAAAATCGGACACATCCGCACGTCGGGCAATTGCGATCGACATGCCCCGCAGCCGTTACAGCGGTTTGCCTCCTGGCTAACCTGCGGTAGATCCCAATTCAAATGCAAGGGAACGAGAGTATTGGCCGCTGATTTCTTTTTTTGATTTGCAGCCGTTTCATTTTTGCTCGCCGGTTCACCCGCTAGCGACAAATTCATCGGTCGGAGATTCGACGCAATGGACTGTGGATCGTCGCTAACAATCTTGCCGGGATTCAAAATATTATGCGGATCGAAGATCGACTTGATTTCACGAAATACGTCATACAATGGCCCATATTGTTGTCGGATGAAAGGCGTGCGGCTAAGTCCATCGCCATGTTCACCGCTAATAGTTCCACCTAGCTGAAATACTTCAGCGTACAACTCGTTGGCTAATGATTCCATCTTTTGGACATCGGCCGGTTCACCCAAATCAAGGAACGGTCGGATATGCAATTGACCGTGACCTACGTGACCATAAAGTGAAGCTGTTACTTGATGCCGTTTGAACGTAGTGAGCATGCGTTGCAAAAAATCGGGCAATAAGGCTGGCGGCACGGCCACGTCTTCGACAATCGGAATGGGACGCGAATGGCCTTTCAACCGATGCAATGTTGGTACAACACTGCGAGTTAGCCGCCAGAACAAGTCGACGTCGGCGGTGTCGTGCGCCAGTCGAGCGTCAAACGCAAATTGTTTTTTTCTCCGTACGCGATCGACCAATTGATTTAAAGACTCATGAACTTCAGTGGCGTCGTCCCCTGATATTTCGACCAATAAAACCGCTTCGGCATCCGGAGGAACGAGCACTTCGTACTCGGGGCTGGTTTCTCGTGCCAAGCTAAGGTGCCGGCGATCCAGCAAATCGCAAGCGCTCGGCTCAAATCGCAAAATTTCTTGCACCGCTAGAGCAGCACGTTCCAGTCGATCGAAAAACAGCATCGCTACTGCACGATGCTTCGGCAAAGCTTGAGTCGCAATCGTCGCTTCAGTAATAAGCGCCAGCGTGCCTTCCGAGCCGCTGATCAATCGAGCTAAGTCAAGGTGTGAATCCGAGAGTAGGCCGCTAAGTTGATAACCGCAGCGGTTGAGCAGTGATTGTGGCTGATATCGAGCGATGATGTCCGAATTACTCCGTAGCGTGTCAGACACTCGCTGAATGAGCAACGGATATCGCAAATTGCCATTTTCCATGGCTTCACTTGACGATTCTCGGATCGCAATTTGCTGGGCAGTTGCTTCAAGCGATTCGCGGCTCATCTCAACCACGGTGCCGTCAGCCAACACCACTTGAAGACTTAGTACATGTCGCCGGGCGGAACCGTACTTCAGCCAATAACTTCCAGAGCCGTCAATCGAGATGACACTGCCCATCGTAGTGACCGTGCTATTGGCCGGATCGGGGCCGAACGTACGACCAAAAGGGCGCAAATATTCGTTCAATTGAGCATGAATGACACCGGGTTGCACACGGACCGATTCGGCGTTGGTCTGCAAAATACGGCGCATGTATCGAGAGAAATCGACCACAATGCCGGGCCCCAAGGATTCTCCCGCCAATCCTGTTCCTGCCCCGCGCGCATAAATGGGCAAGCGTTTTTCTGCCGCGTAGGTAACCACGGCAGCGACATCGGCTGTCGTTTTCGGCCGCACAACCGCTAGCGGCCGCAGTTCGTAGATACTGGCGTCGCTGGCGTAAAGTTGTAGGAAGATATCGTCGCACCGCACGTCGCCAGCCACTAGCCCGCGCAAGTCTTCTTGAAGTCGCTGACGTTCCGGATCCATGTGCGGTAAAGAAAAAAGAAGAAAAGGAAAAAGGAAGACGAGGAAAGTTTGCTGTCTACCAATGACGGCTAGCGATTACCGTCCGCTTGCTGCCCCTACTTTTTGTGCCTCGGTCAGCCTTATTTTCTGCTGTCGATGCCGTTCGTGAGTTTCAAGATTAAACGAACCATGTTCTTCCATATTCAACACACCTCGATACATTGCTCCGCAGCGATAGCACATTAAGGCATTAGGGACCAACATATAAAGCAGCACGTCGATCAATGCTGTAGCGAATAAGATACCGAATGTCCAATACAATTGACTGTAAGCCCATGCGATGCAACTACCGACCAGGCCGATGGTCACCAATGCCACGCCCAGCCGCTGAGGAAAATCTTTGCGAACGAATAAGTCGACGCTAGGGCACGCCAAACAACGGCTTACTTTGCCCTGATCAATGGCTCCGGCCGGAATCTGCAATTCTTGCCCGCAATGAGCGCACGAAATGGCTTCGGCGTCGTTGGCAACTTCTGTCCGATTCGCTGCTTCACATTTAGGACAAGGGAAAGTAACGTTCATGAAAAACTAATGGAGTGACTAGCAAAATACAAAATCAAGTATCCCTTATCATAAAGGATACGCTGTGTGGGCGGACAGTAGCAGACTGGTCAATTCGCCCAGGAAGGTAGCAATGACGGCCACATAAAGGATACCCGTGGCACTTTGCGTATTGGGGATTTTCAGTGTTTGCCAAGTCATCACGGCCAGCAGCACAACTCCAAAAATACCCGCAGCCCAACGAAGAAAAACCATCAAAAGTTCGCTGGTTGATAAGCCGGTTGTAGTCAATTGAAGCGCCAACCCGACACCGCATACGACCGCTCGTAATGCAACAGCAACGGCCATCAGCACGATCAATTTCCGCAGCGGTACAAGTTCCATCGTTGGTGTGTTGAGATACCAATGTCCCAGAAACATGGCGGCAATTGTCGAACCTAGCAACAAGCCACCCGTGAGCGGATCGAGCATCCAAAGTATTTTAGGAATAAGTTGCGGATAAATACTTGGTTCGATAAAGCGCGAAGCCTCGACCGCCCAAGCGCCAACCAACGATGCAACCGCAACAAATTGCAACAATACTTTACCCGCCAGAGGTTTTTCATAGAGCCAGATTGCGGCACAAAGATAACTTAAAATTGCACCTGCGAGCGGAGGCCAAAGCGAAAACTCACTACGACGTGAAAGTGCTACGAGCGTCGCTAGCACGTTTAGTCCTAACAACACATACGCATGATTGCGGAAGTAGCCGCTTGTGACTTGCCGCGAAGAAGTTAGGCCCATCGAAAACGCCAAACCAAACGACAAGCGAAAGACAAATTGCGTAAGAACGAGCATGAAAACGAAGAGCAGAAAGCTAAAAGCAAAAAGGCGAAATAAACTCGGCTTCTAGAAACATGAAGGAAACAAATTGCAAACAGGAATAAAGCTGGATAGCAACGTCCGCCTAGCACTTTCCGGCTTCAATTTTTTCCATAAATCAGTGTCATTACTTCCGAACGGCTTGAAAGGTTCGCACGGAAAGTACCCTTCATTGCTGACGTCACACACATGCTTCCGGGTTTGCGAATACCGCGAATGGTCATGCAAGAGTGCGATGCTTCGATGACTACAGCGACTCCCTTCGCATCTAACTCCTCAACTAATAAATTTGCAATATCTTCGGTCATGCGTTCTTGCACCTGCGGTCGTTTCGACACCACTTCAACAACGCGTGCTAATTTGCTCAGGCCAATCACTCGACCATTCGGAATGTACGCGATGTGAGCAACGCCGATAAACGGCAACAGATGATGTTCACACACACTGTTAAATGCAATATCCCGCACAAGCACCACTTCGTCATACTTTTCGGTAAAAAATTTCTGTAAATGTGCTCGTGGATTTTCGTGTAATCCGCTGAATAATTCGGCGTACATTCGGGCTACACGCGCTGGCGTTTCGAGCAACCCCTCACGGTCGGGGTCTTCGCCGACAGCCGCCAAAATTTCACGGACTGCACGCTGAATCCGTGGCAAGTCAACTTTTGCATTTCCGGCTGCGGGCGATGATTGCTCATCGTCCTCAAGTGTGAGGCTGCCGTTATCTGCATTATTTTTTGAACGATGCGATGCCATAATCTTGTTTCAATTCAAACTAAATTCTGGAGGAAACTTTGCCAGCGACAAGGGTCGACCGCGGGCGCCTAGACACTCCAATAGTAACAAAGCCCGCAGGTCAGGAAGAGCCTGGGCCAGTAAATCTTCCTTAATTTTTTGGTCGAGTTTTAGTGTATAAGCCACAATATCGGTGAGCATGCCTAATGAAATTTTGTCGGTGAGCAGGTTTTCAATCTGTTCGTGGACCGTAGGAAACTTAGGCAACACCTGACGGAAAGCACTAACCAGCTGTTGCTGCAGTGCGGGTCGTCGTGGAACATTCTTTGGTGGGTAGATGTCTTCGATCAGTTCCACATCGGCCTCACGAAATAATTTATTTGCAGGCAATTCGTGCAAGATTCGAATCCGTTGCAAGCCAACAATTAAAACGTTGTAGGTGCCTTTGTCTGTTTTGCAATGAGCTGCGACTCGGCATAAACAAGCCATTGACCGAATTTCTGGACGCCCCTCGTAGTCATTCTCCCACCCCGGAGCAAGAGACGACATGGCAATCAAATTGTCGTCATTGAGCGACTCTTCCAGCATCGCGCGATAGCGTGGCTCAAAAATATGAAGTGACTGAAGCACATACGGAAACATTACCAAGTTCGGCAAAGGAAATAACCGCGCCTTACCAGAAAATTCCTCCGGCGAAAATTGAAAGTCTGCTTGTGCCATAAGTCTATTCAAACCTGTCTCTCCGCCTTCGGCTCTTTGCGCTTCAACTTTCTGCCGGTGGATCTAAATGGATTTCGGGAATTAGCTCTGCGTTCAAATCGATTTTAGGGAATTCATCCGAATTACAAACAGCGACTTCAGCAAAACAGCGGTCGAATTCGGCAAGGAACTTATCTAAATCTAACCCAATGTGCTTTGGTCGATAAGCATCCAAGTATCCCCGCGTGCTGTGATACAACTTCTTGGCCCCGCGGATATTCCCGTTGCCAAAGTGAAAGAGCGCGACGGCAGCTTGGATCAACCCTTGATAAAATTTTCGTGACGGGCCTCGATAATCTGTCCACAATTCCTCCCACACCTCATGACTTTCGAAGAAGTCGCACTGATTGAAGTGCGCAATACCCTCTAAATAGAGCGGGTGATATTCGATTTCTTCATTAGTTAGTTGCTCGGCCATGTCACTAAATCAGGAGTTAATAAAGAATACTTATAAGAATTATATGCAATGACACATCAGGCTGCCATAAATGCCTGACTTTAGGATACCAAAAATAAAAGCCCAAGGGCTCTCACCCCTGGGCTTTTATACGGAATAGTTGTGACTAGGCTAGTCGCGAGACTGCAATGACATCACTAATTGAAGAATGTACCAGAACAATAGCGCGACTGACGCAAACAATGCTAACGACGCAGCTACGTGCTGACCAATTCGGTAGTGATGCAGCACGTTCGAAGTATCGTAAAGGATATAACCACAGGCCAATACAATCATTGCCACAGTGAACACCGTACCGAGGTGGAATCCAAATAATGCTCCACAAAGCATAAAGCCCATAGCGGCAATACCACCAATAATAAGTGCTGTGCGCAGGAATGAAAAATCGTGCCCCGTAACAAAAACAGCGATCGTCAGTCCGGCAAACATTAGCAACGTAATGAGTCCTGCAGTCGGAATAATATTGCTGTCAGGTCCGCCAAACTCGTTTGCCAAATAAAGTAGGGGCGCGAAAATGACAGACTCAGCTACTACATAAAGACCTAAGCCGGCGTACTGCATTCCCACAGAAGTTGCCGACATCGCCCAGTAGTTTGCTAACCAAGCCACACCCATAAAAAGCAAAAGCACAACGAACCAAGCTCCGCGGCCATTGCCAATAAGGGTGCTAAACAATGTTTCCGCTAAGCCCGATTGGAAATAAAACACTTCCAATGCGCAAAACGCCAATACTGCACCCAACAGATGCAAATAGGTCTTCTTGATGAAGCTCGCCCGCTCGTTGACATCAGCTCGTTCGGCCACTGCGCCCCATGGGGACACTTGGTATTCGTTCTCGGCAAAACTCATGATTGGAATCCTTATATGGATAGACTCCTGAGCCAAAAACGAGAAAAACGCCCAGGCCCAGGAAGAGGAATTACGCAGTCAAATAAACCTATCCCTCGCTGACTGACCGGTCAAGCCAAATTCGGCCCCCGCCGAAACGCCAATCTAACGATTATCACGATCAAGTCGGCCAAGTCGGTGGTATGCTAAGCTGTTGGCTTATCTGCCATTATGACGTCACACCCGCGGTTTGATCGGCACTGTCATCTGGTAAATGGCTAAGGTTTAGCGTGTCGGCGGGGACCGCCTTTTGCTTAGCCGAATCCCAGCCCATCATCTTGCTGGTCCGCCATGATTCGTTGGCCATGCACACCGCTACGACACCGGCCAGGCCCAGCTCGGCAGGGCAATTAAGCGGATCGCCGTTTCGCAGGTGATTGTGCAAATTTGTGTGATGCAAGTTCATATCTTCGCCGCCGGTCTTTTTGTGCGAAGCCAGTTCCTTGCCGTCTTTGTCCTCGGCAATCCAGCCTTCAGCAGTAAATTTCAACGTGCCGCGATAGCCGCGGATTAAATGATCCACTTTGACACGGTTGCTTTGTGTTCCCAGCACATAAACCGTCATCCCGCGAGGGTATTCGCAAATTATTTCGAAGTTGTCGGGCAAGTCGCGACCATCATTCCATTGCCAGATTCCTCCCATGCCAACCACGCGGCGTGGATACGAGAGGTTACAAGCTTTCATGATTCGCGTAATGCGGTGAATGAACAAATCGGTGGCAACACCGCCAGAATAGGCCGAGTAACAACGCCACTCAAAATATCGATGAGGATCCCAGGAGATTTTCGGCGTGCTGCCGAGCCAAGTATCCCAATCTAAGTCGGCCGGCTTATTGACATGTTTTTCAACGACCTCTGGATTGCGAAACGGGCCTTGCTTGTCGTAGCGGCGAACATATTCGATTTGCGCTTGAACGACTCTACCGATGACTCCCTCGGCAATTGCCTTGGCGGCCGAGCTATAGCTGTCATCGGACATGCTTTGCACCCCAACTTGCAGCGCAAGCCCGGTCTCTTTTTGCTTCTTTACCACAGCGAACGCCTCATCAATCGTATGAGTGAGTGGCTTTTCACAGTACACAGCTTTGCCGGCATCCAGTGCGTCTAGACACATTTGAACGTGCTGATGCTCCGGCGTAGCAACCGTCACATAGTCGACGTTTTTGTTATCCAACAGCTTGCGATAGTCGGTAAAAGCATCCGTTTCGAGAGCTGCCGCGCCTTCTGCAGCACGTGTCTTCCAGCAATCGGCAACGCCAAAGAACGCTAAGTTGTCTTGCTCTTTTACTTTCTTGTAGGCCTCCACATGATGCATACCAATGCCGCCGGCGCCGATGAGGCCTGTACCAATACGCTCGTTCGCCCCAATCACGCGGGCATAACTCTTGGCTGAAAGGGCCAAAGCACTGGTGGCTACGGTGGTGGCTAAAAAAGTACGACGAGAAACGGTGCGATCCATAGGCATGGCCACGCTCCTAAAAGAAAGGTAAGAGTGTACTTTATCCTGACAAGGATACAGCGGTGGGATGTGTTATAGCGTAACCGAACCACGTCCGATATTCCACCAGCTAGATGCAGAGTTTTTAGGTTGAGATCTTGGTGGATGCGGAACAAAATCTCATTTTACTTGAATTTGCTTCCACGAGGTCGCAGCAACCACAGGGCAACAAGAAATATTAAGCCAATTGGAAACAATTTCGGCCGCAGCGCGAGCAAAACAGCTAATGCAATAACCCCCAGTGGCAACCACCAAGGCAGGCGTCGCAGTTGAGGCTCGGCCAACCAAACCAGCGACATCAAAATGCCAACTCGCAGGCAGGGGCCACCGATTCGTTCACTGTAATCTTCTAAATCGAGCACCAACAGCAGGCTGCCGGTTCCAAGCAACAAAATAGCAATCAAACCGACAGCATAACGCATGAAGATGAAACTTGTGAAAGAATGAGCAATAAATAGATGCAAGCGAGTAAGTAACAAGAAAAATTACGAAAGAAAAACCTCACTCATTCATCACTTTGTGCCTATAGCTCAATCACCCATTCAAGACAAACCGCTGCAACTAAATAATAAAAGCCTAAATGCGATCCAGGGTGTCAATCCAGCGCCCAAGTTTTGCAAGCTCGTCTTCGTTCAATTCGCGAGCCGATTGACCAAGGTCGATTACAGTTACAGGGTGCTTGGCTTCTTGCAGCCGTTTAATACCGGTGGCAACAAGCGGAGGAGATTGTTTCGCCGTGGTAGTAAAGATGGTTAGTCGCTCGGTTGGTTCACATAGTGGCGTGGGCATTGCTGGCGGCAAAGGCGCATCGATCGCGACCACGCCACGCAAGAGATCACGATTCATACCGGCGAGCAAGTAAGCCATCGCCCCGCCACCTTGTTCGCCAACTGCTACAATACGAGCACGATCGACGTCGTATTTTCGCACGACTTCGTCAACCATTTTGCGGATGAATTCTAACTCTGGGCGCTGCCATCGGCCCGACTCCTTGGCTTTGGGCACAACCAAAATCAGATCGTGCTTTTCGCAAAGCGGCTGCCAACGGGCAATTAAATCGTCATCTTTTATTTCCTTTGATCCACTCAACCAAACGACCACGCCGTGCGGTACGCTAGAGCGATACGTTTCAGGTACATAAATGACACATTCATTAGGTGCCTCAGGAATTTTAATCGGCAGCTTGCCTAACTTCGGGCCGTCTTCTTCGGCAGGCAAAGCATCGCGTGCGGGAGGCAAATCTTCGGGCACTGCCTCCGGTAGGGCATCGAGTTTCACATTGAACAATTCTCGCTTGCTGTCTCGCTCAATTTCCAACTTAACCTCATCGCGCGGCTCGAAAGCAGCGATTTGATCTTGGAACGAGATTCGATCCACAACGGGTTTCTCCAAGAGAGAAACAATTTTATCGCCTGGTTTGATGCCAGCTTTGGCGGCAGGACTACCTGCATACACATCACGAACAATTACACCAGAAGCTTTTTGTTTTTCTTCGGTGGCTTCATTTTTTGGCGGTATGTCTCGACGTGGCAAGATACCAAGAAATGGATGTACGTACGGTTGCAACTTATCTACGAGGATTAGTTCACGTTCTAATCGCTTTTTGTCGCGCATTACCACGAGCGAAATTTTTTCGCCGGCATAGCGCGGGGCTAATTGATGTTTTAACTGGGCATGCCGTTTGATCGGCATGCCTTCCATTTCAACGATTTTGTCTCCGGCTTTCAAACCAGCGACTGCCGCTGGAGACTTTGGCCGGCATGCTGCAATAACAGGAGCGGTTGTATAAGGATCTCCCGGCTGCATGCTGACTCCAAGCAAACCCGGCTGCAAATCTTCGCCTTTTTTCAATCGGTCTAATACTCGATTGATATCCGC
>CAZIGP010000078.1:0-817 GCA_964538425.1 uncultured Pirellulales bacterium
TCTACCGATCAGTGAAGTCGATTCAACAAAAATCCTGGCTACTTACCATACAAGTCAACAAGTTCCTGTTACAGCGCCCAGCGATACTTCAAAAACCAAATTCGCATACACCGATTTCGGCCCTGCTGGAGAAATTACCTCACAAGAAGTTCATTCAGATCTCGATCTTACTACAAGTGTTTTTGCAAATAATGTGCACGTTAACGTTAAAAAGTCTACTCTTGAAAAAAACACCGTTCGCGTGTTAATTCGTTTCGGTGGTGGATTATTGGAATTACCTGCCGATAAGCCCGGTCTCAAATTACTGGCCGGGGGTACTTTTATTGCCGGCGGCTTGAAAGCTCACAGTTTAGTCGAATTGAATCGAATTTTGGCCGACAAGCAAGTTGGCGTTCGTTTTGCTGTCGGTGATGATGCTTTCCAACTCGAAGGCTCTTGCTCACCAGAACTCCTTGAAATGCAGTTACAAGTGTGCGCTGCTTATCTCACAGCTCCTGGGTACCGCACTGAAGCTCGTCAGCACTTTCTAGAATCGCTGGAAGCAGTTTACACACAGCAAGAACGTACTTTAGAAGGTGCTTTAGATATGTACGGGCCGGTATATTCATTCCTTCGTAGTGGCGAATCACGATTCTGTTTGCCATCGCGCGAAGCCATGCAACAACTGACACTTCATGATGTAGAGAACTGGCTTACTCAGTCGCTTAGCAACGGATACCTAGAAGTAACCGTAGTCGGCGATGTGAGTTCTGAGCAAGCCCTTGCTGCCGCTGCAAAAACGCTTGGCGCATTACCGCCACGTGAAGCCAAAAAACCC
>CAZIGP010000078.1:827-10958 GCA_964538425.1 uncultured Pirellulales bacterium
AAAACCCAGCTTTGCCGCCCAACGAGAAGTGAAGTTTCCCACACAAAAAGTGCACCAAATTCATTTTGCTTCCACAACGCCTCGCTCGGCAGCCCTTGTTTGCTGGCCAACTACCGGCAGCAGCGACATTCCACTCAACCGTCGCGTGAGCGCTTTGGCAATGATTGTCAATGAACGTCTTCGCGTGAAAGTACGAGAAGAATTAGGAGCCTCATACACTCCGGAAGTTCTTACATACTCCAACGATGCTTTCCCGAATTTTGGTTACCTGGCCGCGTTAATCAGCGTTGATCCTAATCGATTAACAGAGCTAACCTCACTCGTGGTTACGATTGGCAATGAATTGGCCACGGGAAAAATCAGTGACGACGAATTCAATCGCGTCATGAAACCAGCGATTGCATCCCTTGAAAACCGAGACAACAACTATTGGATCAATACATTGAAAGACTGCCAAGAGAATCCCAAAGTTCTCGATGCCGCACGAAACCGCCAAAAAGATTGGACATCGATTAGCAAAAACGAGCTTGAAATCCTTGCCAAACAATTGCTTACTAGCGATAAAGCAACAACCATTGGCGTGGCACCAACCAACACAAAAAATTAACACGAATTACGAAATACGCAAACCGATTTTCAGAATTTGGTTTGCCTTCTCGCTGCTTAATACCTCGCCATTGCATGCTTCCAACGCAAAGCGCGACGATGGTCCTCCGTAGCTGGCTCAATATAAAGTGTTTGGCCAAGATTGTAATCGCCGCCATCCGCGGCGGCAAACATTCCGCCATCTTGGGTGTGAATTAGTGCGCCACCCACATGCCGGACTCTGGCAATTTTCAAAACGGCATGCGGATAGTTGCCTCCCCTTGGCATCACGGCAACTTCATCCTCAGGCTTCATATGTCGAAGGTCACTAGGAAACATAAACACCTCGCTTTCGATGTTCTCGTCGGCGGGTTTGCAAGACGTTTGAAGAGCGAACCCCGTGCCATTGAGCTTAATACGGCTTGTGTCGATTTTTCCTGGCAATGTCCTTTGATTGACCAGCACGATGCACACCTGATGACCGAGCCGACGGTCAGTTAACCAATGTTGAGTAATTGCAACAATTAGTTTTTATCCTTGCACACCCCTCAGGATGCCCATTAAAATCCGGAACTTTTGGAAATCAAACTTTTAAAGTCCAACTTTTGACGCGAAATCAACTTATGAGCATCTTTCTCGGCATCGATATCGGTACTTCGGGCACCAAAACCATTGCCATCAATCAACGCGGAAAAGTATTAGCCGAAGCAACTGCGGAATATCCGCTTTACACACCTAAACCGCTCTGGAGTGAGCAAGATCCGGAGGATTGGTGGAAAGCGACCGTCAGTACAGTGCGAGCTGTCATCCAAAAAGGAAAGCTAAAAGCCGCTGACATAAAAGGTATCGGTTTGTCAGGACAAATGCATGGTTCCGTATTTCTTGACCGGCAAAATCGAGTGATCCGCAAAGCGATCTTGTGGAACGATCAACGAACCGGAGCGGAATGCGAGGAGATCGAACGCTGCGCCGGAGGACGCAAGCAATTGATCAAAATGGTCGCCAACCCCGCTCTCACCGGTTTCACCGCGCCAAAAATATTGTGGTTGCGCAATCACGAACCAAAAAACTTTGCCAAAACGGTAAAAGTACTTTTACCTAAAGATGACATACGGCGGCGGCTGACCGGAGAATTTGCAACCGAAGTAAGCGACGCCAGCGGCATGCTGCTACTCGATGTGGCCAAGCGAACATGGTCGAAGCAATTGCTTTCGAAGCTTGAACTCGATGTCGATCTATTCGCAACATGCTACGAATCGGAAGAAATTACCGGTAAACTAACCAAAGAGGCAGCCAAAGAATTAGGACTAAAGACTGATTGCATTGTCGTCGGCGGGGCAGGTGATTGTGCCGCAGGTGCGGTCGGCAATGGCATTGTCAGCCGTGGTGTGCTTTCTACGTCAATCGGCACTTCCGGCGTAATGTTTGTCCATAGCGATGAGATACAAGTCGATCCGCTTGGCCGATTGCACACCTTCTGCCATGCTGTTCGCGGCAAATGGCATCTCATGGGGGTCAACCTTTCGGCTGGCGGTAGTTTACAGTGGTTTCGCAACCAACTTTGCCAAGCCGAAATGGCCGAAGCCAAAAAGCGAAAGATCGACGCCTATGAAATCCTTTCAGAAGAGGCTGGGAAAATACCTCCTGGTAGCGAAGGGCTTTTTTTCTTGCCCTATCTTTCTGGTGAACGCACGCCACACGCCGATCCGAAAGCGCGTGGCTGTTTTATTGGTCTCACATTGGCCCATACTCGCGGCCATCTGACGAGGTCGATTATGGAAGGCGTAACTTATGCACTACGAGACAGTCTCGAAATTATTCGCGGACTTGGCGTGCCGGTGAATCAAATTCGCCCCTCTGGCGGTGGCTCGCGTAGCCCGCTATGGCGACAAATTCAAGCCGATGTGTTTGGCCAAAAAGTGAGCACGATTAACGCGGAACAAGGCCCTGCCTATGGCGTGGCATTGCTGGCTGCGGTTGGAGCAGGGGCCTATAAAGATATTGTGGAAGCCTGCGAGGCCACAATTCGCGTCGTCAAAGAAACACCAACCAATAAAGCCGCCATTGCCTCATACAATAAAGCCTTTGCGATCTACCAGTCTCTATACCCAACACTAAAGGATCGATTTGCCGCCATCGCCGAATTATAAAGCCGAGTCTGCCAATAAACTTTTTGACAATGCTGCCGTAATCTCGTATCTTGCTGATAGATGAACACGGCTGGGTAATTGTTGTCGTTTCACATCAAGTTTCTCTTTTTATCCCTAGGCCCAGCCGCGCGACCGATCACTTTGCATTAACCCGCATCGAGCACCATAGTTGCCCCGATGCGTTAAGCGGAAGTTGGGTCGTTTAGTCAAACCGCACACCCAAAAATTGGGGAAATACATGCGGATGGGGATCGTGTTGTTTTCTCATGATGCGCTAGTTTTGCGCACAAAACCTGTAAATTTGACGCTAGGGATTTTAATTAGCAGGAACAACCCATGGCTTTAATCTCTGCAACCAATAAAGGATTTACTAATCAAGCAACCGCCCCAGAACACCCTGTTGATGGAGGCACATTTTCATACCCCGGGATTCCGACAACCTGCGATGGAGCCGAAGCCGTAGTGCATGTCGAGGTTCACATTACCCAAGGTGCCGGAGCGTTTCCGATTACCAGCTCCACGACCATGGGAGGCGGATACAACGCCGCGGTCATGAACGGCTGGCGAAACTTATGGGGCGACGCCCTGGTGTTTGTCGAGCCGGAAAGCGAGCACTCTGCGGCGTCGTTTTGCGAAGGCTTTGCTGCCGCCGGAGGGCGAGTGACGAATTTCACTTCCGGCCAAGGCTTAGTGTTGATGAAAGAAGTGCTTTACACCATCGCTGGTAAAAGACTGCCAGTGGTTATGAACATTGGCGCAAGAGCGCTTACTAGTCATTCGCTCAATGTCCATGCCGGGCATGATGACCTGATGAGCGTGGCTGATTGCGGATGGGGCATGCTCTTCGGCCGCAATGCGCAAGAAGCGGGCGATTTATGTCTTATCAGCCGTCGAGCAGCCGAGGCATCGCAAACACCGTTTTTTAATGCTCAAGACGGTTTTCTTACCACACACACCGTCGAAAAAGTACGGCTTCCGGAGCCCGAGTTGATGAAACAATTTATCGGCTCCCCGCAAGAAAAACTTACCAATTTGCTCGATCCTGCGAACCCAATGATGTCGGGCGTGGTTCAAAATCAAGATTCCTACATGAAAGGAAAAATTGCTCAACGATGGTATTACGACCGCATCAATCCTGCGCTGCGAGAAGCGTTTGACGAATTTTATCGCCATACAGGACGCAAGTACGACTTTTTCATACCACACCGTTGCGACGACGCCGATTACATTATCGTGGGCATGGGCTGCTATATGGAAACCGCTGAGGCAACCATCGATTACCTTCGTCGAACTCGCGGCGTTAAAGTAGGTTGCCTCACGATCTGTTGCTTCCGGCCGTTTCCTGCCCGACAGATTGTCGAATCGCTAAAGCATTGCAAAGCATTCTCAGTGCTGGAACGCATGGACGACCCGCTTTCCACGACGGGCAATCATTTAACACGTGAAATCAAAGCGGCTTTTTGTGACGCTGCGACCGGACACAATGGCCAGGAAAAGCTCGACCGCATACCGATCATTTATTCTGGATCCGCAGGTTTAGGTAGTCGCGATGTCCGCCCCGGCGACATTATCGCTGTGGTCGAAAATATGTTTGATGACGGCCAGGATTATTTTTGCGTAGGGATCGATCACGCTTTGGCGTTGAAAGTGACGGAAGATCCCGATCTGCGAGAGCCGGGCACGTTTTCAATGCGTGGGCACAGTGTTGGCGGCTTCGGTTCGGTAACGACCAACAAGGTGATTGCTACAATTGCCGGCGACGTATTTGGTAAAGACGTACAAGCCTACCCCAAATATGGATCAGAAAAGAAAGGCTTGCCGACAACATATTATCTGACGATTGCCGATCGGCATATTTTATTGCATAGCGAACTTGAATACGTCGATCTTGTCGTGCTAAACGATACCACGGCACTGTTCAGTGGTAATCCACTCATCGGACTGGTCGAAGGCGGTGCGATTGTCATGCAATCATCACATGCCGACCCATACGAAGTATGGCAACGCATTCCTGCGCATTACAAGCATGCAATTCGTGAAAAAAACCTTCGGGTCTATTACGCCGACATGGTACACATTGCTCGTGAAGTGGCTTCAGTAGCAGATCTGCAAATGCGTATGCAAGGCATCGTATTGCTAGGAGCGTTTTTAAAGCTCACTCCCTACGGTCGCACAAGCAGTATGAGCGATGCAGAAGTATATAACGGTGTGGAAAAAGCCCTGCGAAAATATTTTGGTAAACGTGGCGATCGTGTCGTGCAAGATAACTTGAAATGTGTAAAACGCGGCTACGAAGAATTACGAGAAGTGCCGCGCGAAATTATGTTTGAAGCGGTAGCCATTTAAAGTACGTAAAACAGCTTATCCAAACGAGGTTTCTGATGGCAACGGTAACCGAACATCCCTCGATGAATACCGCGAATCCGCGCGATCCGTTCAACAACAATAGCTATGGTACGCTCGTCGATTCCGATTACAAATATATCAAGCTGCCTATTCTGGATGTCCGAGACTTTAACGAACGCATTATCCGCCAGTACGAAGATGGTACCGCCGAGAAAGGATTGGCAGCCGATTTGTCAGTAGCCAGATCGCTGGTCCCTGCAGGCACCGCCACGCTTCGCGACTTTAGTTACATTGCTCCCGATATCCCAGAATATATTTCCAGTAATTGCACGGGCTGTATGGATTGTGTCACACTCTGCCCAGATACAGCCATCCTCGGCAAGGTACTCGGTGAAAGCGAATTCAAGAAAAAAATCGCTGCGATTCCTGATCCCACAGAACGCGAAGATTTTCGCAAGCAGTGGTCAAAAACCCGAAAGTATTATGAAGGCCCCGCCAAAAAAGTTGGCGAAGGCGGAATGTTCAGCATTATGATCGATCCGAGCAAGTGCAAAGGTTGCGCAGAATGTGTAACAGTGTGCGACGATCACGCACTGCAAATGATTCCTAAGACCGAGCAAGTAATGACGCATGTTCGCAAAAGCCATCGTTATTTCAAGCAGGTCGGACCATCTGATTCACGATTTGTCAGTGACAATTTATTGATCGACATGATGCTCAAAGAGCAATCCCATATTTACGTCGGTGGCGCGGGCAGTTGTGCCGGCTGCGGCGAAGGCACGGCACTGCGGATGATGTGTGCAGCCACCGGCGCAAAGCACGGAGACGATTGGGGCATCGTCGCCGCGACAGGCTGCAATACGGTCTATACTTCGACGTATCCTTACAATCCGTACCTTGTCCCCTGGACGAATTCGCTCTTCGAAAACGCACCAGCAATGGCCATGGGAGTGCGTGCTCGTTGGGATCAACTTGGTTGGTCCAATAAGCCACTATGGTGCTTAGGTGGCGATGGCGCAATGTTCGACATCGGCTTTCAATCCCTCTCGCGCATGCTGGCATCCGGTATGAACATTAAAGTATTCGTGCTTGATACTCAGGTCTATTCCAATACCGGTGGCCAAGCCTCTACTTCCAGTTATACCGGACAAAATACAAAGATGAGCGTACACGGCAAGGCAATCGCTGGTAAACAAGAGCGACGAAAAGAAATCGCCCAAATTGCCATGATGCATCCGCGTACTTTTGTGGCCCAAACCACTTGTGCGCACACGAATCATTTCTACCGCTGCATGATCGACGCATTAGAATTCGATGGCCCCGCGATTATTTGCTGCTATACCACTTGCCAGCCTGAACATGGCGTGGCTGATAATATGGCGACCGATCAAGCAAGGTTGGCCGTCGATACTCGTGCATTTCCACTCTTAATCTATGATCCACGAAAAGGAGACACTATTCGTGAGCGACTGTCACTACAAGGCAATCCTGCAGTGAATGATGATTGGTGGACAAACCCTAAAACTGGCGAGCAAGTCGACTTCGTCAATTTTGCTCGTAGCGAAGGTCGTTTTAGTAAACACTTTGACAAAGAGGGCAATCCCAGCGAAACGTTGCTACGTGCCAAGGCCGACCGCTTGGAAAACTGGCATTTATTACAAGAGTTGGCTGACGTACGTGGAAACAAGGCGGCTTCACATAAACCAGAAAAGGAAAAAGCTGTGAAAGCAGCCGTTGCCAAGCCAGCCGCGATGCCCCATCCAACTAATGGCAAATCAAATCATGGCAAGGCAAACAACGATTTGATCGTGGGAGCGCGATTCAAATATCATGACCAGAGTGCGAATACTTGGATTGGAGGTTACATCGAGTCTCTGGAGCCTGCCGTCCTTTCGCTCGACGACGATACAGAAATTCGAACAACCTCCGCCGTGCTAATCCGTGCTTTGGCCGAAGGAATCGTTGCGATGCAATAGTCTTTGGAAGAAAACAAATTTTGAGGGTTTACTTTGGCAATTCAAAGCGCCCAGGCAAAAGAACTCTCAAACTTATTTCTTGAATTTTGGTCGGATCGTCAGCATCGACGAGTAAGATCGGCAACTCAGACACAAATTCTGCCATCACTTGCCGGCATGCTCCGCACGGCGGGTGCCCGCCCAAGGTCGCAACGGCAATCGCGGCAAAGTCTTTCTCACCCGCAGCCACCGCCGTGCAAATTGCGGTTCGTTCAGCGCAGATGGTCAGACCATAAGAAGAATTTTCGACATTGCACCCCGAGATAATTTTCCCCGAAGCAGTAAGGATCGCGGCGCCGACCTGAAACTTAGAGTATGGAGCGTGAGCTTGCATTCGCGCTTGTAAAGCGGCAGTGATCAAAGCCCGGCGGTCGTTCGTGGTGATCATCGACAATAGGTTACGGCAGCTAAAATTGACGGCAAGTTGGTACGTCTTTAAAATGCTCCTTCGTTTCATCCAATGTCGAATAATATCATACATTAACATTTTAAACTGTGCGCATCGGGCTGCTTCGCCACTTTCCTGTCACTGAGCAATTTCCTACAGGTTGGAAAACGTCGGTAGATCTGCAGACATGGCTAGAACGTTACAATTTGGCAGAAACGACAGTTGGCGAATTCGACCTGGGAGGCGTGGATTGGCAAACGTGTCTTTCGAGTGATTTGCCGCGGGCGCGAATTACTGCCCAGGCGGTGTTTTCCGGCCAGGCTTCGCATACCGAGCTACTGCGCGAGGCACAATTTACTCCGTTCAAGACAGGCAATTTGCGGCTACCAGTTTGGATATGGAAATGGATGCTGCGGCTATGTTGGATGACAGGACATCGGTCACAACGGGCTTGCCGCGACGAGTTTCGGCAGCGAGTTGCGATAATGGCAGACCAACTAAGTGTTATGGACCAGGACACCCTAGTTGTTTCACACGCCGGCATGATGGCATATCTGAGTGCGGAACTCCGTCGCCGCGGTTTTACGGGACCGAAGTTGCGCGTTGCGAAGCATGCAAGCGTTTATATTTACGAAAAGTAGGTCACCGCACTGCGCGTGATTTGCACTAAATGCTGACGAATTCAGCTAGGGCCGATCCTCTCCACAATCAGCGGCGGGGATGAATGCGGTTCTTCCCCAATTGTGATCGCTTCCCCAATCACCTTCATGCCAAGCTCGGTTTTACTTGACGGAGCAAATACGCGGACCACAGGTTGATCGCGCTCCACGCGATCGCCCAATCGAACCAGCATTTCAAGACCAACAGAATGGTCGATTTTGTCGCCAAGTTTTTTTCGGCCGCCCCCCATTTCAATGAGAGCCATACCAAGCTGCTCAGCGTTAATGGCGCTGACATAGCCCGCACGGCCAGAAGTCATAGTCGTGCCTGGTGCGCGAGGTGGCAGGGCATCCAAATTTCCACCTTGGGCTGTAACCATCTCGTAGAATTTTTGCAGTGCCTCACCAGAGTCGATCAAGCTTTGCAGCCGATTAATCGCTTCGACGTGCGAGCTTTCCAAGCCTGTCGAGACCAACAGCTCAGCTCCCAATGCAAGACATAATTCAACAACATCATCCGGCCCTTCGCCTCGCAGCACATCGAGCGACTCTTCCACTTCTACGGTATGTCCCGCCGCGTAGCCGTGGGGCTGGTTCATATCGGTGAGCACTGCCGTCGTCCGAACTCTCATGCGTATGCCGGTTTCGACCATCGCGATAGCAAGTTCGCGGGCATCTTGCTCTTTTTTCATGAATGCACCACTCCCCCATTTTACGTCGAGCACAAGCGCATCTAAATTTTCCGCTAGTTTCTTACTCATGATGCTTGCGCAAATCAGTGGGATACTAGGCACAGTACCGGTTACGTCGCGTAACGCGTAAAGCTTGCGATCGGCAGGAACGAGATCCGCCGTGGCGCCGGTGATAACGCAGCCGATGCGGACAACTATGTCACGGATCTCGTCGGCAGACAAGTTGGTACGAAAGCCGGGAATGGCTTCAAGCTTATCGAGTGTACCTCCTGTAGCTCCCAGGCCACGACCAGAAATCATCGGCACTTTTAAATCGCAGCAGGCCAGCAGCGGCGCCAATGGCAGCGAAGTCTTGTCTCCCACACCGCCCGTGGAATGTTTATCGACCAGCGGGCCTAAACCCTCGGGCCATTGCAAAGTAAAGCCAGAGTTAAGCATTACATCAACAAGAGCCGATCGTTCGGCGACATCCATGCCCTGAAAGTAGATCGCCATCGCCAAAGCCGACATTTGATAATCCGGCACGTCGCCGCGAACGAAACCACCGATAAACGCTGCTATCTCATCGGCCGAAAGCGAGCCGCCCTCTCTTTTTTTAGTAATGATGGCGACCGAATTCATAGATGCTGTTTGTTCGACAAGTCAGTACGCGCTGCGATACAATTCCAGCAATTCTTGTGTGGCAACTTGGCGCGGATTAAATCCGCCCGTCCACTGCTTGGCAGCATCGGCGGCGAGAGTTTCAAGCTGAGCTCGAGGAATATCAAAATCACGCAGTTGGGAAATCAAGCCAGCCTGTGAAAGCAAATCTGATACAAAATCGGCCAATCCGTGATAACCAGCTTGTGGCACGGGAAAACCGTTGTTGCCAGCCGTGCATTCTAACAATTCAAAGTATAAACTGCCGACTTCTTCGCCATTGAAACGAATGACATGAGGCAGCATCATGCCAACGGCTTGGCCATGGGCAAGATCAAAATGGGCCGTCAATGGATTTGCCAATGCATGAGCCGCGCCCAACATGCTGTTTTCGATCGCCAGTCCGGCGAAACAGGCACCAAGTTGCATTCCGCTGCGGGCATTCAGGTCGGTTGGATTTTGCAAAACGTGCGCGAAGTTGCCACCCAGCAGCAGCCAGGCTTCGCGGCTGAATGCCATCGATGCTGGATTGCGACTGCGGCAGACGTAGCTTTCCAGCGCGTGAGCAATGGCATCGATGCCTGTGAGCGAGGTTACTCGCGGCGGCTGAGTAAGCGTAAGCTGCGGATCAAGTAGTGCAACACGAAAACTGGCCTT
>CAZIGP010000079.1:0-10877 GCA_964538425.1 uncultured Pirellulales bacterium
CGCGCAAGTCGGTTTTCAAGCCACGCAAAACAATTTTCAGGAAAACCAAATCGACGTCTTCGATGTTTATCGCAAGCAAACTTTTGTGACGGCGGGCGTGTTTCATCGCCCGTGTGACGGACAAGGGTTGCAATACGGCGCCGTGTTTGACTATTTGAACGACGAGTTTTATCAGCAGTTCAATGTCGGCCAGGTGCGCGGCGAAATCAGCTGGTTGTTCGATTGCCGCAACGAACTTGGTTTTTGGTTTGCGGCGGGTGTAATGGATTCGAATAATGAAGACGACGAAGTATTTTTCGGTGCGACCGAATACTATGCCATCGATCAATTTGCCTTCTACTATCGACGCCGATTCTGCCGCGGCGGCGAAGGCCGGTTATGGGGCGGTTTCACCGAAAACAGTGGCGGGCTTGTCGGTGCTGATTTCCGCCTGCCGATTTCCAAATACTGGGCTGTGGAAACCGGGTTTAACTACATCATCAACGAAAACGAGCAGAACCAGATCTTCCGCGACGAAACCTGGAATGTCGGCTTGAATTTGGTTTGGTACATGGGCGGAAATGCGAACTGCCGCAGCCTGTACCGGCCACTGTTTAACGTGGCCGACAACGGAACCTTTATGGTCAACCGCCGCGGCTTGATCGTGCCATAAGTCGCTAAAGTATGTGCCGCGAGCCGAGCGGGGCCGCAAGGTGTCCAAACTTCTGGTATCTAGGCTTCATAGCATCTTTGCCTCACACGGGGTAAGATGTGGGGACTGCGTCGCGATGCGTCAGTGCATCGGCGCGGTTACTTTCTTCTTTACCGCTCTTGCCTTGAGGAACACGCACCTATGCCATGCCGTTTTTTAAGTGCTGCGATCTTGTTTGTCGCCGGTTTGTCATTCATCACAAACAGTTTGGTGGCTGCCGACTCTTCGTCGTCGAGCGGTTCTGCGCCAGACAATTCGCTCTCTTCCGCCGAAAAAGCGGCTGGCTGGAAGCTCTTGTTTGATGGCAAAACGACGAACGGCTGGCGAAGCTATCGCAAGAAGGGAGTTGAGGGCAAGTGGAAAGTTGTCGATGGTGTTCTGACCGGCCAAGAAGGCTCGGGGGACATTATTACGATCGACGAATTCGGGGCTTTCGAATTGGTGCTGGATTACAAAATTCCCAAAGGTGGCAATAGTGGCGTGATGTTCCATGTGACCGAGGAGGGCAAATATTCCTTTGAATCTGGTCCTGAGGTTCAAATCTACGACCACCCCGGTGGACCTGACGTACAAAAAACGGGTTTTGTGTATGCGTTGTACGATTCAAAAGTCGATTCCACCAAGCCCGCCGGCGAGTGGAATCAAATGCGATTACTGATTACGCCGGAGAAGTGTGAAACGTATATTAATGGCGTGAAATACAATGAATACGTCATTGGCAGCGATGACTGGAATGCGCGTGTTGCCAAAAGCAAATACAACGAGGTTCCGATCTTTGCCAAGAAGAATCGGGGATTCATCTGTCTTCAAGAGCACGGAAACGGGGTGGAATTTAAAAATATTAAGGTCCGAGTCGTTGGCGAAAAATAGAACTTTCTATTTTATCAAAGCTGTCTATTGCCGCGCCTTAAATTGCCTAGATTACTTCCTGTTTCCTGCAAGCTTTCTATTTTGTCGCGCTATTGAGAATAGTCTCAAGCACGCGTAGTTGTTGAACCACGTATTCTGCGCTATGTGGGAAATTGCGCTTCTCCGCCAGGGGCTTGCAGGGTGGTTTTCTCGTTGCTAGCTTCGGGCATCAACTTTGGTTCTTGGAAGTCTGCGAAAACTTTGCGGGCTTCGTTTGAACTCCCACGGTCAACCCTGCCTAAGGAAAATAACAACCTTTTCTCTCGAAATTTGGGACAGGCTCGCTGAGAAAGGCAACTGTTGGATCGTTCGTTTTGCCAGCTGTGTTTGTAGCGACTTGCGAGTGGCCACGGCTGGCCGTTTCTAGTTTGACGTAAGGAGGCGCGTATGTTTCGATTGTTTTTCGGGCTGTCGGTCTTGATGTTTGCCGCGATCGTGCGATCGTATGCGGCCGACGAAGGACCGGCTTCTTCCGCTCCCGTAACCAAGGCTACCGACGAGGCTGGCGATGCGTCGGCTAAGGCTTCTGAGCAGGCGAAAGCCGAAAATTCAGCCCTGCCGTTTCGCTTAGTGCCTGCGGAAAAAGAGGAGCGATTGCGGGCAATGATTCCTCATGTGGCCGATGCCGATTTGCGGAAAATCATCGCGGATCCGAGGCTGATTATTTACACCGAGGCTGAAATGCCAAAGGCTTATCAGTTTTGGGGGGGCGGCCTGCAAGGCGTTCATTCGCCGAGCTACAACATTTCTGCGGATGGTTCCGAGCCGTTTGGCAACGGCAACCGCGAATTCCCTTGGGGACACCCGGCTGGCACGCATCGCACGGAGAAGGTGGAAACTTTCCGGTTCCTGTGGCTGCCGCTCGATAAACAAGGCAAAACTCAGCCAATTGTTTGGCACCAGAAGGTTTTGCGCGGTGACAGCACGACGGGGTACGCTTGGACTTTTCCGGTGGGGGCCGTGGTAGGCGAAGTGCTAGCGATGCCTGGGCCGGATGGGTATGTCTACACGTTTGAAATGCGTACGCGGACGCGCGAGTTTGGTTATTGGGATGTCGATGTTCTTCGTCCGTTTCCTACCGCGGCTGAATTAGCCAAGCGAATCAAAGAGTTGCGGCCATTTTGGGAGCGCGAGCCGAATTTGGTGCGTGCTGTTGAGCATCTCGAAGAGCCGCTCAACATGCGAGCGCAAGTGCTCGCGGATCGGCAGCCCGCCAAACGTACTTTTGAGCAATCGATGGGCATCGATACGCTTCCGGCGCTTGAAGATGATTCACTGGTCGGTGAGCTACTGACTTCGACGACGTTTCGCTCGGCGACGGGTGAAGTGTGGCGCGAAGCCGCGAATGGGGTGAAAACCTACGCTCCGACTACGGCCAAAGGCTTTCACATTATTCCGGCCAAGTATGATGCTGGCTTTGTGCAGGTAGATCGTACGTCGTGCTTGCGATGCCACGATTCGGTGAACAAACCGGTCAGCGATTTCAATCCTGGCCGCGATTGGTACGGCCGAGTGCGCGGCAGCGACGGCATTTTCTCTTTCCATCCGTATGCACTCGAGTCGATCAGCGATAACGGCTTTGGCCGGGGAATTCGAATGCGACCAGAATTAGAAAAGGCCGGTGTGATTGCGAAGTTCGACCCGAAGGTACACAAGAATGCGGTGTACCATGAGCTGAAAGAATTGCGCGATTAGTCAGTCGCGAAGATTGCTTTGAAGAAAAAGCTTGTTTGAAGCCCAGGGGGTATGTCGCCCTCTGGGCTTTTTTGTGATTTAGCAGGAATTAGATGGTGCTAATCACTAAACTGCAGCCAGCCGTGCTGCTGGCACTGGGAACTGTTCGCACAGCTCGCGAACTTGGTTGCGGATGTTTGCCAAGGCGGCTTCATCGTTGGCGGATCGCAGCGATTGCAGAATCCAGTTGCCGACGGTGCGCATCTCGTCGACGCCCATGCCGCGGCTTGTTAAAGCTGGCGTGCCGACGCGGATGCCCGAGGGGTCCATCGGTTTTCGTTCGTCGTAAGGAATCATGTTCTTGTTGACGGTGATGCCAGCTTTATCTAGCGCCGCTTCCGCCAATTTGCCGCCGATGCCGAGTGTGGTTACATCGACCAACATGAGGTGATTTTCGGTACCACCGCTTACCAGCCGCAAGCCGTTGGCCATTAATGTATCTGCCAATGTTTTTGCGTTGTCGATGACTTGCTGGGCGTATTTGCGGAAGTCTGGCCGCAGGGCTTCGCCAAAGCAAACCGCTTTGCCGGCGATGACGTGCATGAGCGGCCCGCCTTGAATACCCGGGAAGACGTTGCGATCGAGGTCTTTCGCATATTCGGCGCGGCACATGGCCATGCCGGCGCGCGGCCCTCGGAGCGTCTTATGAGTGGTGGTGGTTACAAAGTCGGCCACGGGCACGGGGCTATTGTGCAATCCTGCGGCGACAAGACCGGCATAGTGGGCCATATCGACGAACAGTTTGGCGCCGACTTCGCGGGCAATTTCGGCAAACTTGTCGTGCGGAATCTCACGCGGATAAGCACTTGCACCGGCAACGATGAGCTTTGGCTTGTGCTCGCGAGCCAAGCGGGCCACTTGATCGAAGTCGAGCCGATTGGTGTCGCGAGTGACGCCGTACGAGATGAAGTTGTATAGAATGCCCGAGATATTCAGCTTCATGCCATGCGTTAAGTGTCCGCCGTGGGCCAAGTCGAGGCCGAGCACTGTGTCACCAGGTTTTATCGCGGTGAGATAAACGGCGAAGTTTGCTTGGCTGCCGGAGTGGGGCTGCACGTTGACGTGTTCGGCTCCGAACAACTGCTTTGCGCGATCGCGTGCCAAATCCTCGACGACATCGACGTGCTCGCAACCGCCGTAATAGCGCCGGCCGGGATACCCTTCGGCGTATTTATTGGTCAGCACGCTGCCGACGGCTTGCATCACTGCGGGGCTGGTGTAGTTTTCGCTGGCGATGAGTTCTAAGCCGTCTTGCTGGCGCGTGGCTTCGGCATCGATGGCGGACCAAACTTCGGGGTCGTCTTGTTCAAGAATGTTCATGGGAGAGGAAGTAGGCGGTAAACAGTAGGCAGTAGGCGGAAAATTGGATTTTAAGCTGCCGGGGGCGGTAGATATGCTAATTTTTGCGAATTCCGGCTTCATTGCGATTAGCCTGCTAAGCCGCGGAGATTTTATTGTGGGCGGCGAACTGTGGGGCGTCAATTGGCCGTGTTGCCGGAGATTTTGGTCAAAACTCGCTTGCGCTGGCGCAGGAGTCGACGATTTCGGGTGGTAGGGTGGCGCGAAAGAAATCGTCGACGGGTGCGGCAACTTCGCGAAATTTAGCGACCGGCATGGAGAGAGTATTCCAAGCTGCGGAGAGTGGGCGAGCTCAGGCTTGATAGTCGTGCGACCTGACGCCGAGAAAACCATAAAGTCGATTTCGATAGGGGAACAGTTGATCGAGTGGTAATGGCGCGCGATCGGCAACGACTTCGTAGGCGAAGACAAATAAGCCTTGGGCTTTTGGGCCGAAGAGCCTTTGCCAGGCGGTAAGGCTGCGCACATCGTCGCCGGTCGACCAATTTTTCCAATACTGTTTTTGCTGATCGCCTGAGGGAAAACGTCGGCCTTTGACATCGATCAGCCAAGCAGGGCCGGCGGCGGGGGAGACAATGAAATCGAGGCTTTTTAGCGAGGCATCTCCGAGCAGAGCCCGTTTGGTTTCATCCACGGCGATGTAGGGCACTTGCCGCTGCCGCAAGTATTCTTCGAAGGCTGCTTCGTAATGGTTGTCTCGTTTTGCCATACGGGGGGAGTATAGCGATCAGGTTAAAAAAGCGAAATAAAGGCTGGAGGGGATTGAGATGGAGCGATTCCTAGCTTTCGATGGGACGATTGGTTCGGGAGGATGTGAAACCGACGTAACTTGTTAAGAGGCAACCGTTTTATCCGGTATGTATGTCTGAGCTGCTTGGTTGGAAAAATCGGTTTTTTTGCGCGAAAATTTGTATCATCCGTTAAAAACGTCAGATTTTGCCGGGGTTTCCAATTTTCAATCGAGCTCATAGGATGGTACATTCATAGTATCCAGAGCGTGAGGCACAGCGATGGCTGGTTTATTGCGTGTCGGATAGGACGAACCCCTTCGGACCGGGCAATTCGATCTAACCGTTCTCGTAATTCCCGCCCCTACCGGCCGTCACTCGATTTCGGGGGAAATGGTGGATACGAACTGCCCGCAGTTCACGGCGAAGGCATTGCAGCCGATGCCGTTTTTCGACCAGCAAGGCACGTTCTCTCGTGCCGCCGTAGAAAATTTGTCAGCATCGATTCGTAAGGTGCTTTGCTTTTGCGCCCTTTTCCGCACAGCCGTTGTTGCCGTGTGGTGCATGATTTCCTGGCGACGTTTGTCCGATGCTTGTCGATGGAGTGACTTTAGGTCGCCATGTTTCTTTGGTGTCTTTTTGTAACATCTACCTTGCTCGTGCATTAATACCAGCTTCTATGTCAAGCACTACTAAAGAACCGCCAATTCCGCTTGAGGATTCCCCTAAGATTCAGAAGCCTACGCAGACTTTGGAGTCGGCGACGGTTCGGCTATGTGGCGATTCGGGGGATGGGATGCAGCTTGCCGGCTTGCAATTGACGAATACGTCGGCCTTGCTGGGCAACGATGTGGCGACTTTTCCTGATTTCCCTGCCGAGATTCGTGCCCCGCGCGGTACTAAGGCTGGTGTCAGCGGTTTTCAGATTCATTTTGCCAATCACGATATTTTTACGCCGGGTGACCAAGTTGATGCGATGGTTGCGATGAATCCTGCGGCGCTGACGACAAACCTATGCGATTTGGTGCGAGGCGGGATTTTAATTATCAATAAAGATTCTTTTGAGCCCAAGGGTTTGCAGCAAGCGGGTTACAAGAGTGACCCGTTAACTGATGGTAGTTTGCAAAGTTACCGCGTGTTTCCGGTCGAGATGACCAAGCTGACCAAATTGGCTGTTGAAGAATTGGGATTGAGCCAGAAGGAAGCAGATCGTTGCAAGAATTTTTTCGCGATGGGTTTGGTGTTTTGGCTGTTTGACCGACCGCTCGATCCAACGCTGCGATACATCGACGATAAATTCGGCAAGATGCCCGATATTGCCGAAGCCAATCGCCGCGCCTTAATGGCTGGCTATAACTACGGCGAGACGACCGAAGCGTTTACAGCACATTACACGGTGCAGAAGGCAAAACTTCCGGCCGGCAAATACCGCAGTATTACGGGCAATCAGGCCTTGGCGTGGGGTTTGATTACGGCAGCTCAGCGGAGCAACTGTGAGTTGTTTTTAGGGTCATATCCCATTACTCCGGCGAGCGATATTTTGCATGATCTGACACGCTACAAAAACTTCGGCGTGCGGACTTTTCAGGCAGAAGATGAAATCGCTGCGATGACTTCGGCCATTGGCGCGGCATTCGCCGGAGCGATGGCCGTGACAACCAGCAGCGGACCTGGCATTGCACTCAAGCAAGAGGCGATTGGACTGGCTGTGATGACGGAGTTGCCAGTGTTGATTATCAACGTGCAGCGTGGCGGGCCAAGCACCGGTTTGCCTACGAAAACTGAACAAGCCGATTTGTTGCAAGCGATTTGCGGCCGCAATGGTGAATGTCCTGTGCCGGTGTTAGCAGCACGCAGCCCTGGTGATTGCTTTGACGTGGTGCAAGAGGCGTGGCAGATTGCTGTGCGATATATGACGCCGGTTTTTGTGCTTTCCGATGGATATTTGGCGAATGGTTCCGAGCCGTGGCGAATTCCAGATACGACAAAGCTCGCGCCGATTGAAGTCGAGCATCCTGGTCCGAATACGAGCGGCCAAGAGTTTATGCCGTATGCTCGTAATGATCGATTGGCTCGACCATGGGCACTGCCAGGTACGCCGGGATTAATGCACCGGGTTGGTGGGCTGGAAAAACAAGATATCACGGGGAATGTGAATTACGAACCCGATAACCACCAGCACATGGTGAACATTCGCGCGGCAAAAGTGGCTGGCATTGCACGTGATATTCCACCGCTGGAAGTTGATGGGCCACAGACAGGAAAAGTGTTGGTGTTAAGTTGGGGTGGTACGTATGGCTCTTGCACCACGGCAGTGCACGGCGTGCAGGCTCGGGGCGGCTCGGTGGCGCATGCTCATTTGCGACATTTGAATCCGTTTCCGATTAATCTTGGCGACGTGCTAAAACGTTACGAAATGGTGCTGATTCCGGAATTAAACCTGGGACAATTGCGGATGTTGATCCGCGCCCAGTATTTGGTCGATGCCGTGGGTTATAACAAAGTGCAAGGCAAACCGTTCACGGTTTCGGAATTGGTACACAAGATTGAGACGATGTTAAAGTGAGCTTGAAGCGGCTGTTTTGTCTGAGTGATAGGCTAAAGTACTTTGAGGAATGGCGTTTGTTTTAATCATCTGAAACTTGAACCCTGAATCCTTTCTATGTCTACTGGCACACTTCCCGTTCTTACTTCTCAAGATTTCACCAGCGATCAAGACATTCGTTGGTGTCCTGGCTGCGGCGATTATTCGATCCTCGCTCAAATGAAAAAGGTGCTGCCAACATTAGGTGTTGCACCAGAGAACACAGTCTTTATTTCGGGTATCGGATGTTCCAGCCGGTTTCCTTATTATGTGAACACCTACGGCATACACTCGATTCACGGTCGCGCCCCGGCCGTGGCAACTGGTTTGAAGTGTGCGCGGCCTGATCTTTCGGTATGGGTGATTACTGGGGATGGGGACGGACTGTCGATTGGCGGCAATCATTTGATGCACGCGATCCGTCGCAATTTGGACATCAACATCGTCCTGTTCAATAACCAAATTTATGGTTTGACTAAGGGGCAATATTCCCCGACGTCGCCGCTGGGGAAAGTAACGAAGAGTACGCCGAGCGGATCGGTCGATAATCCGATTCATCCGTTGTCGGTGGCCATTGGTTGCGAGGCAACGTTTGTGGCACGTTCGATCGACGTCCATGTAAAGCATTTAGCTGCGACGCTAAAACGGGCCGCTGAACATCGCGGTACGTCGTTCGTCGAGGTTTACCAAAATTGCAATGTGTTTAACGACGGCGCTTTTGAATGGGCCACTGGCCGCGATACGAAGGCCGATACCACCATTGAAATTGAGCATGGTAAGCCGCTGATCTTCGGCAAAAATCGTGACAAAGGGATCCGGCTCAATGGCATGCAGTTGGAAGTTGTTGAGTTAGGCAAGGGTATTCAGGAAGACGATCTGTTGTTTCACGATGAAAAATTGACTGAGCCGAGCCTGGCTTATTTGCTCAGCCGCATGCGCCATCCAGAATTTCCTGAGCCGATTGGGGTATTTCGTTGTGTCGACCGTCCTCGATATGAAGAACGAATGACGGCTCAGATTGAAGAGGCCAAAGCAAAGCGGAGTGGGAATTTGGAAGCCCTTTTCAATTCCGGCGATACCTGGGTTGTGGACTAATCCCCAAGTCTGATTTGTTGACGAGTCGTCTATTCAATCGGGATCTAAGTTAGACGTATTCTTGCACGGTTGGTTTAATAATCATTTCGTGCACGTGCGCCCGCGGCGGTAATTGAGCGAGCATGACGATTGCTGCGGCAACATCTTCAGGTTGTAAAATGCGGGCACGATGCTCATCGGTTACCGGAACTGGGCGATGGTCGAGGATCGGGGTATCTACTTCGCCGGGATAGATGGTACTGACGCGGATGCCGTTCTTACCTTCTTCGTTGGCGACGCTCGTGCCAATTGCTCCCATCGCAAATTTTGCGGCCGCATAGCCAATGCCGCCAAGTTTGGCTGCTCGCTTTCCTGAAACGGATGAAATCAATACGATTAATCCATCGTGACGTTCACGCATGTGCGGTAACAGGGCGTACAAGCAGTTATAGACGCCGGTTGCATTGATAGCGAGCAATTCATCCCATTCTGTGGGCGTGGTTTCCGACATCAGTCGGTGCTTAATATTTGCTCCGGCACTATGCACCAAAATATCAATATGCCCGAGCGTTTTAATTGCCCATTGAAATAATTCGTTCACACTATTGCGATCAGTAACATCAACTTCGTGAATTTCAATTTTGGTCTTACTGGAAGAGAGTGCTGCGGTTTGCTCAAGCTTATTTAAGCGACGACCGGCAATAGCAACGCGACAGCCGGCGGCAGCCAACGACAAGGCCGTGGCAGCGCCGATTCCTGTGCCGCCACCCGTAATTAAGGCCGTTTTGCCTGCTAAATTCATGATTTACTCCATCTTCGTTGTTGGCCGCTTCATTCGTACAATACTTTGGACAATCGTCGTGAAATATCCAGGTACAATCAAGCCCTTGGTTTTGTTTGGCTATGATACGAAAAACCGAGTTATTCTTGATTTTTTAAAGTATGTCGACTGCTGCCGCATCAAGTCATGTTGATTTTACGTCGCGCGATCTCGCGGCGATTGAACGCAGCACGCAAGAAATTGGCCGATGGATTTTCGAGCATCTGGATACGACGCGTCCTAGTGTGTGGGATCGTCGCTGGTGGGATGATCGTATTATGGCCTGGGCGATGAGCGATGAGTCGGTAAAAGTGCAATTGTTTCGGTTCATCGACGTGTTGCCGATGTTGCATTCTCCACAAGCGGTATCTCAACATCTGCGAGAATATCTCGACGATGTAAGAGATAAGCTACCCACGGCGGCGCGATTCGGCTTAGCCATTGCCACGCCGGTGGAACTTGGCCGCCGTGCGCTAGCTGTGGCGGCTCGCCGGAATGCCATGGCTCATGCGCGTCGGTTCATTGCGGGCACTGCTGCGAAAGAAGTTTTAGCGGCGGCCTTGAAAGAACGCCGTTCGAAACGAGCCTTTACGATCGACGTGCTGGGCGAAGCTGTGGCTAGCGATGTGGAAGCCGATCGTTGGCAGCGGGCCTACATCGACCTGATTGAAAGCCTTGGCCCTACAGTGAACGCTTGGCAGGAGGTTCCGCAAATCGATTGCGACCATCGAGGAACACTGCCACGGGCTAAAGTATCGATCAAGCTATCGGCGCTCGATAGTCAATTCGATCCGATCGATCCCGAAGGAAGCTTGCAACGCGTGGCGTCTCGGCTTCGTCCGATTTTGCGCGCTGCTAAACGACAAAAAGCTCACGTGCATGTGGATATGGAGTCGTACCGTATCAAGGATCTTACGCTTCATGTTTTTCAAAGCGTGCTGATGGAAGATGAATTCCGCGATATGGCCGATGTCGGCA
>CAZIGP010000080.1:0-10854 GCA_964538425.1 uncultured Pirellulales bacterium
GTTTTTGTGATGTGCGCGCAGAAATAATTTTTTCTGCCAAAATCGTATGAAGGTTGGCGCGCGGGAAACACTGTAAAATGCAGTGTTTTTGCCAATTCATCTTTCAGTGAACTTTCGTAGCGCCTTCTCGAGCATTTTGCCGCGCCTCGTCATTTGCCGAATGAAAACGAGTTTTGGCGTGATAAATGGGACTGAAAGTTAGGACAAAAAAGCAATTAGCAACTAGCCGTTAGCGATTAGCCAGGAACGAAAACTGGCGGGTAGCCAATTTGTCCAATACTTTTTTCGAATTGCCAAACAGCACCGGTCGGGCTCCGCATGGAGCGGGGCTCGGCCGCGCCAGCGCACTGGCTGGCAGCGGTATTGTATCAAATGTACACTATAAAACAAGGGGCTAGAATCGAGGGGCTTTGATAGCGAACGGATGGTAGCCAACCCAAGTCTCGCCTGCTACCTGACACGTCTTAGCCGATCTGCTCGGCAAGTGCAACAATGATGCCCTCACGCCCGCGGATGTAGGCTAGCCGGTACGTGTCCTCGTACTGCATCTCCCCAATGAGCTCGGCTCCGTGGGCGCGCATGCGCGCTACAACAGCGTCGATGTCTTCGACGGAGAACATGACGCGACGGATGCCCAACGTGTTCACAGGCACATCCACGGGCCCAAACCTGATCGCATTGGGGGAGTGGAACTTGTCCAGCTCAATGCCTTGCCCATCAGGAGTCCGCATCATCGCGAGGGTGGCCCGGACATTCTTGAGCCCGATCAGGTTCCCGATTAAGGGCCCTTCGACTGTCGTCTCGCCCTCGAGCTTAAGGCCCAGTTCGATGAAGAATGCCTTGGTGGTTTCAAGGTCGTCGACAACGATGAGAACGTTGTCCATTCGTTTAAGGGTCATATGCTTCCTTCTCTCGTTTCACTGCTAATGTCGGTACTTCCACACGTATAGCGTTTAGACGGGTATTTTATCAAGCCTTGCCCAAGTGTTCCTCGGGTATCGGCGTAGCGACTCGACCGACTTCGGCCTTTATCCTCGCTATTCGCTCGGCAGATGACTCAAGCCGATACAGCGAGAAGCCCCACGAATGGGGCTGCAATCATCATGCGTTGGGTTTTGGATACCCGCCGTGAACGGCGGGCCTAATATCCGCTGGCGCGGCAAAGCCTCGTGAACGAGGCTGGGGCGGATGATGAATTTTTTTATGTCAAACCGAGGTGATAGAATGCTTCTTGCTTCGTACCGGGTGTGCCGCTAAGTTGCTATGAAAGACGCATCTAACCTATCCAAGCAAAGCTCGTGACCGATCATTTACAGCTTGATATCGAGCAGCCGCAACAATTGGAATCGTACTTGCGCGCTAAACGATATGCGAATGAAAATGAGCCGATCCAGATTCAACAGTTAGCGGGGGGTGTGTCGAATCGGACGATGCTGGTGCAATTTGCCGATGGTCGCGCCTGGGTGCTCAAGCAAGCATTGGCGAAGTTGCGCGTGGCGGTTGATTGGTTTAGTGATCCCGCGCGAATTCGTCGTGAAGCCCAGGGACTACGTGTGCTTGCTGAACTTGCACCCGCGGGAACGATTACTCCGCTGGTATTCGAAGATCGTGAGCATTACTTGTTGGCGATGCAAGCCGTGCCGCAACCGCACGAAAATTGGAAGAGCTTGCTTTTAGCAGGACAAGTCGAGCAATCCTTGGTCGAGCAGTTTGGCCGATTGCTGGCGACCATTCATTTACGTGCGAGCGAAGAGCGAAATTCACTCGCCGTCGAGTTTGCCGACCGTTCATTCTTCGAATCGCTGCGTCTGGAACCTTATTACGCGTACACCGCTAGCCAAGTCCCCGAAGCTGCGGCGTTTTTAAAGCAAGTGATTGCCGACACTCGTCGCCGAGAGAATACTTTGGTTCATGGCGATTACAGCCCGAAAAACGTTTTGATCCACGCCGGTCAAGTGGTGCTGCTGGATCATGAAGTCATTCACTGGGGTGAACCGGCGTTTGATTTAGGGTTTTCGCTAACGCATTTTTTGAGCAAAGCCCATCATCTGCCCGCAAATCGCAACGCTTTTATCCTCGCCGCACAAAATTATTGGAACGTTTATTGCGAAACGCTAGGCCATACCAATTGGACGAGTGACCTCGAATCTCGCGCTGTACGTCACACGCTGGCTTGCTTGTTGGCGCGGGTCGCTGGCCGGTCTCCTTTGGAGTATCTTAGTCCTTTAGAACGAACACGACAGGCGGAGGTCGTGGTGGGATTGATGTCTCATCTACCCGAGCAAATTGAATCATTGATTAATACATTTATCCAACAAATTGAACAGCATGAGTCGCATTCAACAACTAACCGCTCTGGAAATTCTTGATAGCCGTTGCCGCCCGACCGTGGAGGCCACCTGTGAATTGGTTGGTGGTGCGCGGGCGAGTGTTTCCGTTCCCAGCGGTGCTTCCACCGGTGCTGCTGAAGCGCAGGAGCTTCGCGATGGCGATGCAAATCGTTACAACGGTTTTGGCTGCCGCCGAGCTGTGGAAAACATTGGCGGAGAAATTTATCGGGCGCTCGCTCAACGAGATTTTGCATCACAGCGAGAATTGGACGAAGCGCTGATTGCACTGGATGGCACGCCACAAAAGTCTCGTTTAGGAGCAAATGCAATTTTGGCGGTTTCGCTGGCATTCGCCCGCGCTCAGGCCAGCGAGCGGAATGTCCCGCTGTACGAACATTTTGCCCAGATGCTCGGCCAACCGATTCGCCACTTGCCGCGATTAACTATTAATCTTTTTAGTGGCGGTAAGCACGCTGGCGGACAGGTTTCCATTCAGGATGTGTTGATTGTGCCGGCAGCCGCAACAACGATTGATGAAAGTCTTGTAGCAGCCAGTGCCGTATATCATGCCGCGGTCAAGCTGATCGCTCGCAAGTATGGCATGCGTTGGTTAACGGCCGACGAAGGTGGCTTGGCTCCTCCGGCTGAAAAAGTGGAATCGCTCTTTGATGATGCCGTCGAAGCCATTCAAGCGGCTGGATTGACGCCCGGCAAAGATGTTTGTTTAGCTTTGGATGTCGCTTCGAGTCACTTCTATCAAGACGGCAAGTACCACATTGATCGGCAGTCGTTATCCAGTCAGCAAATGATCGAGCGTGTTAGTAGCTGGCTTGATCGTTATCCGATTGTGAGCGTCGAGGATGCGCTGGCGGAAGATGATTGGAATCACTGGCCAGTGCTGCGCGAATCGCTTAAACAGCGAGCGCTAGTCCTTGGTGACGATCTGCTTTGCACCAATCCTGAGCGAATCCGCCGCGCGATCGACAACAAAGCCTGCAACTCGCTGCTGCTGAAAGTTAATCAAATCGGCACGCTGTCGGAGTCACTCGATGCTTTGCAACTCGCGCGTTCCGCTGGTTGGAACGTTACGATTTCGGTGCGTTCTGGAGATACCGAAGACAACTGGTTCGCAGATCTTGCCGTGGGTTGGTCGGGAGATCAATCGAAAGCTGGTTCAATCACACAATCCGAGCGATTAGCAAAATACAATCGTCTGCTTGCCATCGAACGCCAACTCCGTCTCCCGATTATTGGTTGGCCATCGGTTAGTTAGGGAGCTGTAACCACTTTAGAAAGTACTCATCTTTCCTAGTTCAGCGGTTTAGTGCTTAGACACTTTGGCTAGCTTGCCCATCTTGCAACCGCGCGAAAAAAATTTTTGTCTGATGAGCGCGGTGTGAGCTTCGTGTTAGCAAACCTCCAAATTGCTCGGTAAAACGCGGGCAAAGCCGATTTCCTAGTTGGTAAATATGCTATCATCAGTGGGATTCGCTTGGCGCGTAAATGCATTCCTAGGAACAACTTAAAGAAAAGAATGAGCCGCAGTTGACCTTCAAATGAAACTGTGTATGATGCTCCCCTTGTGCTGTATGTTGTGGTTATGCTGGCATCCACCACAATATATAGACATTAACGCGATTGACGCCACTTTCCACCCGTTCAGGGTGTTTTAAGCCGATACTGTCCGGCAATTTTCCTAAGATTGAAAAGGTAAAGCGTCGAACCGTTGGTATAGCGGCATGTATGGACGTACACGTCGCTTGGTACGGATGCCCGTCTCTCGAAAAAACCAGAAGGAGCTGACCTATGGCAAGCGCTGAACTAACTCTATCCAAAAAACGTGCCGTAAAACGAGCTGGTGCCATGCGTAATGGGTTACAAGTGCGAGCTGGAGGATTGGTGGTTGATCCTGTTTTTTGCCCTGCCACGGTCAAAGACCCTTTTGACACGGTGGAATGGGAAACCCGCACCGCCGCCATCAAAGGCGAAGATGGTAAGGTGCTGTTCGAACAAACCAACTGCGAAGTGCCAAAGTTCTGGAGCCAATTGGCTACGAACGTTGTCGTCAGCAAATACTTCTATGGGGAAAACGGTACCCCGGAACGAGAGAACAGCGTTCGGCAACTCATTCACCGCGTGAGTCGCACGATTGCCGATTGGGGGTTACAGGACGGCTATTTCGCCAGTGCCGCCGATGGTGAGACTTTTTATCGAGATCTTACTTGGCTTTGTCTGCACCAACACGGAGCCTTCAACTCGCCCGTGTGGTTTAACGTCGGCCTGTTCCATCAGTACGGCGTGAAAGGGGCTCAGTGCAACTGGCACTGGGATGTCGAAACCGAAACCGTCACGCAGCCAGAGAACCCGTACGAATTTCCACAAGGCTCGGCATGCTTCATTCAAAGCGTGAACGACAACATGGAAGACATCATGGAGCTTGCCCGTAGCGAGGCCATGCTGTTCAAGTTTGGCTCGGGCACCGGCACAGATCTTTCGACGCTTCGTTCGTACCGCGAAAAGCTTTCGGGCGGTGGCCGGCGCATCGGCCCGCTTTCGTTCTTGCGTGTCTACGAGCAAATTGCAGCGGTGGTAAAGAGAGGCGGCAAAACTCGCCGCGCGGCGAAGATGCAATCGTTGAAGGTCGAACACCCCGACATCATGGATTTCATCGAATGCAAAGCGAAGGAAGAAAACAAAGCCCGCGTGCTGATCGAGAAAGGTGGTTACGAATCGAACTTCAATGGCGAAGCCTATAGTTCGATTCTGTTCCAAAATGCCAACCTGTCGGTCCGCGTCAGCGACGAGTTTATGCAAGCCGCCGAAGCCGATGCCCAATGGGCTACTCGCTGGGTGACCGACAAAACCAAGAAGGGCCCTGAATTCCGCGCCCGCGACGTCATGCATCGCATGGCCGAGTGCGCCTGGCAATGCGGCGACCCTGGCGTGCAGTACGATACGACGATCAACACTTGGAACACCTGCCCGAACAGTGGCCGGATTAACGCGAGCAATCCTTGCTCGGAATACATGTTCCTTGACGATACGGCCTGCAACCTGGCAAGTATCAACTTGATGAAGTTCCGCCTCGATGACGGCACATTCGATGTGGAGCGATTCAAACACGCTTGCCGCATCTTCTTCATCGCGCAGGAAATTTTGGTCGATCATGCCAGCTATCCGACAAAGAGGATTGCCCACAACAGCCACTTGTACCGTCCGCTGGGATTGGGTTATTCGAACCTCGGCAGCTTGATGATGGCCGCCGGCACGCCTTACGACAGCGATGCCGCTCGCGGACTCTGCGGTGCAATGACCGCTTTACTGCATGGTGCCGCAAACCTGACTAGCGTCGAATTGGCCGCAGCGGTCGGGCCCTTCGATGGTTTCGAAAAAAATCGCGAGCCGATGCTGGGCGTGATGCAAATGCATCGTGATGCAGCCGATGAAATTAACGAGGCTTGCCCAGCCTATTTGAAAAATGCCGCGCGTGACTTGTGGGATCAAGTACTCGATGGCGGCCGGCAGTACGGCTTCCGCAATGCCCAAGCCACAGTACTAGCACCCACAGGAACCATCAGTTTCCTGATGGACTGCGATACCACGGGCATCGAGCCTGATATCGCGCTGGTGAAGTACAAACAACTCGCCGGCGGTGGCATGCTAAAGATTGTCAATAACACGGTGCCTTTGGCACTTAAGACGCTGGGCTACGATCAACCGAAGATTGATTCGATTCTTGCTTACATCAAGGAAAACGACACGATCGAAGGGAACAGCGGCCTCGCACCTGAGCATCTGCCGATTTTTGATTGTGCGTTCAAGCCGCGCGGCGGCGAACGTTCGATCGCTTGGCATGCTCACGTCACCATGATGGCCGCCGCTCAGCCGTTCCTCAGCGGTGCGATTAGTAAAACAGTCAACATGCCACGGGAATCGACGCCTGATGATATCGCCGATGCCTACATGGAAGGCTGGCGGCTCGGTCTCAAGGCTTTGGCGATTTATCGCGACGGCTCCAAGGAAAGCCAACCACTTTCCACCAGCAGCGAAACCGACAAAGCCGCAGCCAAGGCCACACCAAAGCCACGGCGCGAACGCTTGCCGGATACCCGCAACTCAAAGACCCACAAGTTCAGCATTGCAGGACATGAGGGTTATTTGACCGTTGGGCTGTACGACGATGGTCGCCCTGGTGAGCTGTTTATCACGATGGCCAAAGAAGGCAGCACGATTGGCGGTTTGATGGATTGCTTCGGTACCGCCGTGTCGATGAGCTTGCAATATGGCGTGCCGCTGGAAGTGCTGGTGAATAAGTTCTCGCACTCCCGGTTCGAACCGAACGGGCACACCAAGAATCCGGAAATTCGCATCGCCAAGAGCGTGGTCGATTACATCTTCCGCTGGATGGGGATCGAATTTTTGCCTGGATATCGTGAAGCAAACAAGGGTGCTGATGAAGGCAAGGCAGAAGTATCAAGTAAGGCAGCGCCTGTCGTAGTTAGGAGTGCGGAGCCAGGAGTAAAGCCCACCAGCTCAGCTCCCAAGACTGCGGATGCCAAACCAACGGCAACTGCCAGGCCGGTCACGATTGCTGCCAAGCCTGCTGCCAATGGGGCTCATGGCACGCAGAAAATGCTCGGCCTGGAAGATAATGCTGCCATGCTGCATCGGGCCGGGGTCGCGATGCACATCGATCAGAATACCGGAGCAGTGTCTCGGGAAGAACAGTTTGCAAGCTTTCAGCTTGACGCCCCTAGTTGTGACAATTGCGGTTCAATTACCGTGCGAAACGGCAATTGTTACCTCTGCCATAACTGCGGAAACAGCATGGGGTGCTCGTAACAAACGATGAATGATAAATGATGAACGATGAACGGCAAAAATCGACTGCTTGATTTCATCATTTATTGTTCCTAATTCATCATTAGCAAAACACGGGGTTGCTCGTTAACGGATTTCGGGCCTGGAGGCCCGCGAGCAACCTTGCCATTAATTTCAATTGTTTCTCGCATATGAGCGAGCGCCGTCAAAAAAGAACGTGGCCGACGGCGCTCGTTTCGTCTTTGTACATTGCGGCGACGATGCATTTAGGAATGAGCTTGCGAACAGATAAAAATTAGTGTCCTGGACTCATGCTTTCATGAATTTTCGCAATCGTAGCGGTTGAAGCAACCCTTATTTGTTCGTCATCCGAAGTGCTTAGTTTTTCTAACGTCGGCAAAGCTGCTGCCGCGCGTTGCCCAAATGCCCCCAGCGCGTTGACTGCCGCGAATTGTACCGTTGTATTATCGTCCGATAGTGATATTGGACTACCATCCATTGCAAATCGCTTGCGGGTGTCCCCGAGCGCGGCAATCAACTCAGCACAGCCCACACTGGAGTTTGAATAATATCCCATTAGCTCTAGAACCACGGCTGCAGCATAGGCGATCGCACAGTTTGGGTCAGCAACAAGCTTTGCAATCGACTCGATCAAATCGGCAATCCACTCGCGGACTTCATCGTCTGTTTTCAATTCGCATTCAACTTTAGAGTGATAGGCCTCCAAGACGTCGTAAATGTCGTGCAGAACAATTCCGCGAATGCGCCAGAATGAATCAGCAAGACACGGTTTGCATGCCGCGATAAAATCGGTATAGGAGAGTTCTTGGATTAATTTCTCGACGGCTTGCAACCGCATATTTTCATCGTCGCTATGAAGATAAGAACGTGCCTCTTCGACTGACCAATTCGGCGTATTTCTACGGTTTGATGAATTAACCATCTCAATAGCAAGGATTGTATCGTTACGCCGCGCCGCCATGGACAAATTGGAAAACCACGTGACTAATGTATTGACGTAAGCCGTTCAATTGTTTCCTTGATGTCCACGGTTCCACTGATTGGCGATTGGCACGTGAAGTTTTGGCAAACGTAAAGCGTCGGCTCGTTGGTTTGCGGCGTTTTACCGGCGAACAGTGCGTCGAGCGTCGAGGATTGATGTGCAGCACCTGGTTGAGGCGGCCGCAGCGCAACCACTTTGTTGGGGATGAATTTTTGTCGTAATTCGCGCAGGGCAGTTTGCGTATCGGAATTTTTCAGATTGCCGAGTACAACGATCTCTGGCGTTGGTCCCAAGTACATATCAAGGGCCAATAGCATTTGACCGGTCGCCGTTGGTGCACGCTCGATCAACGAAGCAGCAGTTTGGAAAGTTTTCTCGGCTGCCGCGAGATATTCACTGCGGCCGGTCAATTTGCCGAGCCGAACCAGCACTGTAGCCGCCAAAGCATTACCACTAGGCACGGAACTGTCTTGCAAGTCTTTGTGCCTTGCGATTAGTTGCTCATGATCATCGGCGGTGTAGAAAAATCCGCCTGCCTCGTTGTCGGCAAAGTGCTTGAGCATGATTTCAACCAGCCCCGCCGCTTCGTCGATGTAACGTTCGTCGAAGGTGGCTTCGTAAAGGCTGACCAAAGCGTTGGCCAGTGCGGCGTAATCGTCGAGGTAAGCGTCGAATTTCGCCTGGCCGGCCCGCCAAGTGTGTAATAATCGACCTTGGGAAGTGCGCATTTCTCGCAAAATAAACTCGGCTGCTTTGATGGCCGCTTCCAGATAACTCGGCTCATTGAGCGCCCCGGCGGCACGGGTTAACGCATCGATCATCAAGCCGTTCCAAGCCACCAGCACCTTATCATCGCGCGCGGGACGCACTCGTTTTTCACGTGCTTCGAGCAGCTTTGTGCGGGCGGTGTGCATTTCCGCGCGGAGTTGCTCAAACGGCTTTTGTCGCAACTTCGCACAAACTTCCAGCGACTTGGGCATATTTAAAATATTTTGCCCTTCAAAGTTGCCCGGCTCACTGACATCGTAGACATAGCAAAAATCGACGGCAGTTTCTTCGCCTAGCACTGCGGTAATTTCGGCTGGCGTCCAAACATAAAATCTGCCTTCTTCGCCTTCGCTGTCGGCATCTTCGGTGCTGTAAAAGCCACCGGCGTGATCTGTCAGATCGCGCAGCACATAGTCGCAGGTTTCGCGGACGATACGGGCATATTCTTCGCTACACGTCACCTGATATGCTTCCACGTAAGCCGCGGTCAGCAGCGCGTTGTCGTACAGCATTTTCTCGAAGTGAGGCACCAGCCAGCGCTCGTCGACCGAATAGCGGTGAAACCCGCCGCCGAGCTGGTCGTACATACCGCCACCAGCCATTTTGTCGAGCGTTTTGGTAATGATGTCGAGCACACTTTGTTGCTTGTGCCGCTTCCACAGCCGCAGCAGCAATTGTAAATCCATCGGATGCGGAAACTTCGGCGCACCACCGAAGCCGCCATGGTGGTAATCAAAATTTCTTTCAAGTAGCAAGCCGGCCTGCTCGATCGATTTCAGTGACGGCTCATCTTCGCCCGGCTGCAGCTTGCCGAGGCTGGTAATATGTTCGGTGAGTTTTCCCGCTTGTTCGGCGACGTGTTCGCGACGATTATGCCAAGCGTCGGCCACCGCCAAGAGAATTTGATCAAAACCCGGCATGCCCATCTTTGGGTGTGGCGGCCAATACGTGCCGCCATAGAACGGTTGCAAATCTGGCGTGAGAAAAACCGACATCGGCCACCCGCCGCGGCCGGTCATCAACTGCACGGCGCTCATATAAATGTGATCGAGATCTGGCCGCTCTTCGCGATCGACTTTGATATTCACGAAATGCTCATTCATCACGGCCGCGATGTCAGCATTTTCAAAACTTTCATGCTCCATCACATGGCACAAGTGGCAGGCCGAATAGCCAATCGAAAGAAAAATCGGCTTTTGCTCACGCTTCGAACGTTCGAGGGCCTCTATTCCCCATGGATACCAATCCACTGGGTTATTCTGATGCTGGAGCAGATAAGGAGAGGTTTCTTTTCCGAGTTGATTCATTTGAATTGCTGCTCTGGCCCAGGGAATTTGCTACTGCGCACATCATCACGGAACTGCGTCACCGCATCGTTGATCGTCGATTTCAAATCTGCATAGGCCTTCACAAACTTCGGCACATAACCGCTGGTGAGGCCAAGTAGATCGTTCGTCACCAGCACCTGACCGTCGCAGTTTACCCCTGCGCCGATGCCAATCGTGGGGATTTTTAATTGCTTCGTGATCTTCGCAGCAAGCTCTGCAGGAATGCATTCCAGTACAATCGCAAATGCGCCGGCATCCTCCGCGGCGTGTGCATCGGCTAGCAAGCGGTCTTCATCTCGCTGTACTTTATAACCGCCTAGCACATGGACGCTTTGCGGACGCAAGCCAACATGCGCCATGACAGGAATGCCGGCGGACACTAAACCTCGAATCACGTCCGACTGATCGGCGCCCCCTTCGAGTTTCACCGCTTGGCAGCGTGTTTCTTTCAGAATGCGACCGGCATTTTCGATGGCCTTCACCACACCCAAATGATTGCTCGGAAATGGCATATCGACCACAACGAGGGCATTCTGCACTGCCCGACCTACCATTTCGGCATGATAGATCATTTCATCGAGTGTGACGGGCAACGTATTGGGAT
>CAZIGP010000081.1:0-10822 GCA_964538425.1 uncultured Pirellulales bacterium
TCGGACATGAGAAGCGAGTGGGGAATGGGGAATGGGGAGTGGGGAATGAATAGAGTGAACAGTGATTTTTGGTTTTACGTTTTTCTTGGATTTTAGCGGTTTAGTAGGAAGAGCAGTGCGATGGCGATTAGGATCATTATTCCAATCGCGACTGCGATGCCGATTCGTTTTGTTGACCAGGGGCGGTCGCCGGTGGATTTGCCGGTTTGGCCGTTGAGCAGGAATCGAAATAATTTATCGCCGTAGCGATAAGAAAGCAGATACACGGGGAGCAGAATCAGGTCGGAATTAATGTCGCTGTAGTCGGTAGTGACTGCCAAAGAGGAGTGCGTGTCGCCGGGCATAAAGCTGCCGATATTTTTTTGTTCGCGGGCGCTGAATTCTTGTTGGCAGAGGGTAAGTGCATTTTCTCGCTCGACACTGTATTCTTCGCTCAGCCAGCCGGCCAAAAAATAGGGCTGATAGCGTTTTAGGGCTTCTAAGCGGAACGGTTTAATTTGTTCTGCGTATTGCTGGGGCAGGCCGCGGCTGCCGGAAACAAGGTAGCCGCTGTAGTAGCGATGATGGCGACCACGCAGCGGCCACCATTCGGTTTCGCGAACGCGGCGAGTGCGTGTGACAGTTTTGCCATTTTGGGTTGTGGTGTACGTTTCGGTGCGGTACCAATACTCGCCGATCTCGGCAGACCAGACACTTTGAGCGAGCATTGAGAACGACCAAAACGGCAAGTAGACACCGCGGAGTTTTTCTTCGATTTTCGCTTGGTGTAAATCGCCGGGGCGAAACATGCCGCCTGATTTCAGCCACTGGCGAAATTTTTCGAGGGCTTGATCGGGTGTGACCGCGAAACCGAGAACAAACTCTGGCGGTTGGCGATCGCTCGTCGTGATGGGTAGATCGACGACATAGTTCGAATCGCAAAATGGACAGGTGATGCTGCGCTGATCGGCCGGAACATTGAGCATCGCTCCGCAGTTTTTGCACTGGATGCTACGTGTAGCTGGAACCTGCGAATGTTTTGAAACTTCTTGAGCTGTTCCGCAGGCATTGCAAAACGGATCGTTTTCATCGACTGGTGAGCCGCAACGGGAACAAGCATGGCCGTGCGGCAGTGGAGCTTCTAATAACTCGACGTTGAGATCCGGATGTGCCATTTCGGAAATTCACCGCAGATGGACGCAGGTGCACGCGGATTTATTTACTTTTGTAAAGAAAGTCTCACGCAAAGGCGCTAAGGCGCAGAAGACAGGAAGATAAAAGAAACAACTGAGTGATTTTCTTCACTGTGAAAATTGTCTCACTTCTTATTCCTTTTTTCTTGGCATCTTGGCGCCTTTGCGTGAGGTCCTACCGCATTACTTCTTGTGGCTTTGCTGATAAATTGCCTGCAGCATTTCTTCCACCGTTTTGTATTTCTTTTTGCCCTCGAGTGAGGCTTCGACGAGGCGGCGGGCATCGCTTTCGGAATGGCCGAGGCTGCGCAGGGCGTCGAAGGTTTCGCGCATGATATCGTGTTCGGCGCTGGTTTCGTGCGGTTCGTCGCGGGCAACCATGAGCGCGAACTTTGGCATTTTGCGGCGGAGCTTGGCGACCATGCGTTCGGCTGTCGCGGGGCCAATGCCAGGCAGACCGGAGAGTGATTTCAGATCTTGTTCTTCGATGGCCGTGGCCACTTCGCGCACCGGTCGGACCATGGCACGCAGGGCTTTCTTGACACCGACGCCGTCGACTTCGCAAACGAGGTCGAAGAATTCGCGTTCCACTTCGGTGAGAAACCCAATTAGCCGCGGCGTGAGACGGCCTCCCATCGTGTTGCCTTCAAGATATTCGATAGTGTGGAGGCTAATTTCTTTGCCGATTTCGCTTTGCAGCCGACGTCGAGCGAATTCGGGAATCAAGACTTCGTATTGAAATGCGCCGACTTGCAGCGTGAGCGATTCGGTCGTGAGGCGAAGCAGGCGGCCGGAAATGTTGGTGATCACGGGAAGAGTGTCTGGGGGGCTGGTGTCTGGGTGTCTGGTTGAGAAACGACAAGTTCAATGGGGAATGGGGAGTGTGGAATGGGGAATATGAAGAATCGAGGTGATTAGTCTGTATTTTGCATTTTGCGATTTGCAATTTGCAATCCTTGCTTTTGACTTCTGCCTGATGTTTCCTGTTCTCCATCTTCTTCGCCGTCGCTGGCCAATTCTTGTTCTTCATGGCCAAGATAATAGTGGCAGATGGCAACCGCTAGGGCGTCGGCGACGTCGGGGGGTTCGGGAACGGTGTTCAATTTCAGTTCGCGGGTGATTGCGAGCTGCATTTGGCTCTTCGACGCGCGACCATTGCCGGTAAGGATGCGTTTGATTTGCGTGGCGGGGTAGTGCACTACCGGAACGCCGGCCTGGGCGGCAGCGAGGCAGATTACCCCACGGGCATGGCCCATGAGGATGGACGTGCGCGGATGGGCCACGTGGGCGTAGAGCTGTTCGAGTGCTAACACCGTCGGTTTGAGTGCGGCGATTACGTCGGCAACGCCGCGGTGAATTTCGACAAGCCGGTCGGTGAGCGATTGTTTCGATATGCCACGAACCACGCCGGCTTCGATCACTTTTGGTTTTGAGCCGGCGCGATCGAGAACGCCGTAGCCAGTGATGTTTAGGCCGGGATCGACGCCGAGAATGCGGGCAGGTGGGGATTTCAAATTGCCAATTTCAGATTTCAGAAGGTGCGGCGATGGCGGATTGGAGTTCATCTTGACCGCATCAGTATCGAGAAAATTGAACTTGCTGCTTCTTTCCCCCGCACCCCAACCCTCACCCGCCAGGGGCGCGGGAGATAAATTAGGTGCGCTGCCATTCGGTGCCCCCGGGGCGGTCTTCCAGCGTAATACCGATTTCGGCGAGGCGGTTGCGCACGCGGTCGCCGGTGGCGAAGTCTTTGTTTTTGCGGGCATTGGCACGCAGCTCGATCAACAGCTCGACCAATTGGCCGACCAGTGCATCATCGGCGGCGGTTTTTTGTTCGACAGGCTGGCGGAACAGGCCGAGCACGCCGGCAAGTTCACGTAATACGGTGGCACCACGTTCTAAAGTGGTCAGTTTCGCGGCGTCGGGTTTGCCGGATTCGAGTTTCTCGGTATCAACGAATTTATTGAGTGCTCGCAACAGTTCGAACAGTTGTGAAGTGGCCGAACCGGTGTTGAAATCGTCATCCATCGCTTCGACGAATTTTTGCCGGAATGTAGCGACTTCTTTGAGTAGTGCATCGTTGCCGGGATCGAACTCGCCGGCGGCGCGAGTTGCGGCAGGCTTCAAATCATAAAATTTCTTGCCGCTTACCCGATCGAAGCGCTTGAAGAATTGATAAAACTTCTCCAAGCTTTTGGCCGTTTCTTGCAACAGTTCTTCGCTGTATTGGATTGGACTGCGATAATGGGTGGAAAGCAAAAAGAAACGAATCGTTTCAGGCTGATGGCGCTCGAGCAAGTCGCGGAACGCGCTGGCGCCGGTTGACTTACTGATTTTGGCGCCTTGTTGTGAAGTCAAATCGCCGGCCTGTGGGGGAGCATGGAGTGCGTGTGGTTTGTCGACCCGTGTTTCGGCACTGCCGGGCGAACCAGCCGTGGCACCCACTGTGTCAGCAGCGCGGGTATTTCGCCCACCGACTTTGCCGGCTTCGCTGGCAGCTTGCATCAGGCCATTGTGCAGCCAATATTTCGCTTGCGGCTTGCCGTGGGCACATTCGCTTTGGGCAATTTCGTTTTCATGGTGTGGAAAAATCAGATCGAGCCCGCCACCGTGAATGTCGAATGTTTCGCCTAGAATGCGGCGGCTCATTGCCGAGCACTCGATATGCCAACCGGGGCGGCCTTTGCCCCACGGGCTATCCCACGCGGGTTCTCCTGGTTTTGCACTTTTCCAGAGAGCAAAATCGCCGGGGGAACGCTTTCGCTCGGCCATGTCGCCGCCTTCGCCTTGTAAACTTTCGGTGGTGCGGCGGCTGAGTTTGCCGTAGCCGGAATCTTTGCCGACATCGAAGTACACATCGCATTCCGAGGCATAGGCAAAACCTTTATCGATCAGCGATTTGGTGAGGGTGATGATTTCATCAATGTTGTCGGTGGCTTTGGGGAAATGGTCGATGGTATCGACGCCCAGTGCGGATAGGTTTTTCATGTAGTCGCCGGTCATTTCTTCGGCGAGCGCCGCCATGGTCATATTGCGAGCATTAGATTCTTTGATGAGCTTGTCGTCGACGTCGGTGATGTTTACAACCCAGGTAACTTTATAGCCGATGTAGGCAAGGTAGCGTTTAATGGCGTCAAAAATGACCGGCCCCACCATGTGACCGATGTGGCTGGGTTTGTAAACCGTTGGCCCGCAGAGATACATGCCGACTTGTCCGGCCTTCACTGGCGTGAATGTTTCTTTGGTGCGGGTGAGCGTGCTGTAAACGCGCAGTGAGTTAGTTGGCATGGCAGTGGTTGGTGATGTCGGTCGAGGAGAAGTGGCAGTAGGCATGAGATGATGATGAAAGAGTGAACGGTTAGGTGATTAAGCTTTGCGTTGGGTGCGATGGGTGGCTTGCCTACCCGTGTGTTCGCACTGCTGGACAAGCCAGCAGTGGCACCCTGAGTGTTCTCGGTTATTCGCTTTCTGGCAAAGTTGTTTTTTCAATTAGGACCACGCATTGCGCTGCCACGGATTCTTCTCGCCCTACGGCATCGACGCCTTCGCCCGTTTTGGCTTTCAGACCGATGTCGTGAGCAGGAATTTCGAGCAGTTCGGCAATGCGCATCCGCATGGCGTCTTTATAATGGCCCAGCTTAGGTCGCTGGAGGAATACAATGCAATCGATGTTAACGATTCGACAGCCTAGGCCTTGAAGTCGTCCGCTGACAGCTTTGAGCATGGTTGCCGAATCACGGCCACGATTTGCAGGATCGGTATCGGGAAACAAATCGCCAATATCGCCGAGGGATGCAGCTCCTAGCAAAGCATCGGTAATGGCATGCAACAGTGCGTCGGCATCGCTGTGTCCTACGGCGTGCTTTTCGTGTGGCACCGATACTCCACCTAGCCGCAAAGGTCCGCCGGTTTCCAAGCGGTGCGTATCGTGCCCTAAGCCGACGCGAAAACCAACCGTGGTCAAGCGGCTTTCCCCTCTTTGTGCTAGCAAATTGAACGTAAGTGCTGTGTACGGCTAACTTTTAGCTAAAACTTGCACGGAATTATAATGAACCGCTTCCGGCGTAACAACGCGGAATGGAATGCAGAACGGGAGAATGGAGGGACGAGAGAAGGAAGAAAGGCTACTTACAACATTAAATCTCCGTTCATTTAATTCTTTTTAGTTTGCATTCTAGTGCGGAAATGACTGGTAAAGCCGGAGCTTTGGGGAGCTTTGCGATTGAGGCCGCTTCCTAGGCGCGGCTTGTTTGTGCCGACTACAATAGAGGTTTGATCAGACCAGCCAAATGGGGAGTTTGCTATGCCATCCTGTGCCAAGCCCACGGGCCAGGACGTTGGCCGTCGATTGGCCATTGTCGCATTGCCGCTATCGGCAATTTTATGTTGTTTTTTCACAATCTTAGCTGGTAGTGCCTTGGCTGATGACGGTAATGGCACTAAAGGCAAGTTGGTTTCTACCAGTGAGAAAGCATCGACTGCACGGTTGAACAAATTGGTTGATGAGCTTGGGGACGAGCTGTTTGCCGTGCGCGAGGAAGCCACCAATCAATTAATTCGCGCCGGTATCGATGCCAAGCCACTGCTGCTGGCGGCCCTTTCTAGTTCTGATGCCGAAGTGCGGTTTCGCGCGAAGCGAGTTTTGGAAATTGTTGTCGAAGGAGACTTTCAACGACGGCTAAAAGCGTTTGCGGAAGATGTCGAAGGCAGCCGAAATCTTTCGATGCCTGGTTGGAAAGCTTTTAAAAAATTGGCAGGCGAAAGCCGCGCTGCTCGTGCCATGTTTGTTGAAATGCAACAGGCTGAGCCACTGCTGCTCGAGGCTTATGAAAACGATTCGAATGCGGTTTCTCAGTCGCTGGCGGAACGATTGCAGGCGATGCAATTAAATGTGGGCGGCCGGATGATCAATCAGCGCAATCGCAATTTTTTGGTTTCGGGCTTGGCAGCTCAGCCGAGCTTGGGAAGTTCGTTAGCGTTGCTCTTCGTGGGTGGCGAAGAAGCGGTAACGATCAAAGATGATGTGTCCGACCGATTCCGCAATGTGCTGAACAATAATGAATTGCACAATACGATGCAGGTGGGTGAAGAACGCGGCGAACTGAGCCGAAAAATTGTTGGCCGATGGGTTCGTCGCGAAGTAAGCGAGGCCGCCATGATAACAAATCTAAACTTGGCGATGCGTTACAATTTGCCAGATGCTTTGCACCCGGCCGTCAATGTGCTGAAGCGAGGGACTGCTCAAAAAACGCTTCGTTATTATGCTTTGATCACGGTTGGTAACTATGGCAATAAAGAATTGTTGCCTGTCGTCGAGCCGCTGCTCAAAGATACCGAGATGGCTTATACGCCGCCGGCTGCCAGGGTTGCAGCAGCACCGGTTCAACCAGTGCCTGGAGTGAACAATCGCGTTGTAACACAAACGCAGATGCGTGACGTGGCGCTGGCTGTCACGATTAAGCTTTCTGAGCAAGATCCCAAGCAATTTGGATTCGACCTTTTAAAGCTTTCGGGGCAAAAGCGTTTTCCGCTGGAAAGTTCGCAATCGAGAATGGGTTTCCGCAGAGATGAAGATCGCTTGGCTGCCTTTAAAAAATGGGAAGAATGGCAAAAAGGGCAACAACAGGCAGCGGTCGAAAAGTCGAAATCGGATACTGTGGAACGCTAGCAATTCTGAGCAGTTAGCGTTTAGCGATTAGCAACTAGCCTGAGATTGCATTTTCAATTTAAGCTAGCAGCCCATTGCTAGCTGCTTTGCATCTCTCTTGACGCCGCAGCGTAAACTTGCGACAAGTCTGGCCCAAAATGTCGGGGGATATTTGTTTTTGCAAGGATGCTCATCATGAGCCGCTTCGTTGGGCCAAGTGTGTTATCAGTTCTCATCCTGCTGGCCGGATTGGTGGGTTGTCGATCGCCATATTATGCCGATCAAGGTGCGCTGGCCGGCGGTCTTGGCGGTGCAGGCTTGGGCGCAATTATCGGCAGCACGAGTGGTCATGCGGGTGCAGGCGCTGCGATTGGCGCTGCGGCCGGTGCTTTGACGGGCGGATTGGTTGGTGGAGCACTCGACGATATTGATGCGAAGAATCGAGCCCAAATTGCCGCAACGATGGGAAGGCCGCTTCCTCCTGGGGCCGTTAGCATGGAAGATGTGGTGGCGATGAGTCGCGCTGGAGTTGACGAGCAATTGATTATCAATCAAATCAATACCAACGGCATGAATCGCCAAGTGCAATCGGGCGATCTTATTTTCTTGCAAAACAATGGCGTGAGCAGCCGAGTGGTTTCGGCAATGCAACAACCACGCGTGGTGGCCGGCCCGCCGGGACCGGTTGTGGTGGAAGGAGGGCCGCCGGTTGTCGTCGCGCAGCCTGCCTATTATGCACCTGGCCCGTATTGGGGACCGCCGCCGTATTATCGCGCTTGTGGTCCTGGCCCTAGCGTGGCTTGGGGCGTATCGGTGGCACACTAGTTGCGACGACTGCTAAAGCAACTTCTTTAAGCCTATAATGCCATCAACATGGCAAGTGATGTAGTTTCTTTTTCGGGCAGAGACAAACCTTCTCCGGTTGCGCGCGGCCTGTGGTGGCCGGGTGTTCTTATCGTGATTGTCTGTGGCGGGGCGATGGGCTTCTTTCAGGCGTTCACGGTCATCGATCGTGGCCATAGCAATGCGTTTACCGCGATTGCGTTTGGTGTGTTTTTGGTAGCGATGGCGCTGTGGATTGTTTTTTTGGCGCCGATTTCTCGGCGTGCAAAGTGGTGGGCAATTGCCGTCCCTACAGGCATTATTGCCGTCTTGTTTGCGGCACTGCGGATCGATCATACGACAAGTGAATTGATCCCGCGATTTGCTTTTCGTTGGAGCAAAACGCTTGACGAGCTTTTGGCAGAAGGGCAATTATCGGCGACCAGCAAACGCACCGCTTTGGAAACAACGCCGAATGACTTTCCAGGATTTTTGGGGCCAAAACGCGATGCCTACGTGCCGAATATCAAATTACAAACCGATTGGAGCTTGCAGCCGCCAAAGCTCTTGTGGAAGCAGCCGATTGGCGCCGGATGGTCGGCCTTTGCCGTGGTCGGAGATGCTGCGTTCACGATTGAACAGCGTGGTGAACGAGAACTGGTAACTTGCTATGACGTGCAAACGGGGGAATTGCGCTGGTTCGATGCGGTGAACGCCCGGCATAAAAATTCCATTGGCGGCGATGGGCCGAGCTCAACGCCGGAAGTTCGCGATGGTCGCGTTTATGCATTGGGCGGCACTGGCATTTTGCGATGTCTCGATGCGGTTTCGGGAGAAAAGCTTTGGCAGCGCGATATTCTGGCCGACGTCGGAACTACTTACGCTGTCGATAGCACGTTCGTTCATTGGGGGCGCGCTGCCTCGCCGCTGGTCGTTGACGAGGCGGTCGTGGTTCCTGCAGGCGGAATCAGTAGAGATCCGAATTTTCCGAGATCTTCGCTGATTGCGTATGACAAGAAGACTGGTGAGATTATTTGGCGAGGAGGCAACCGCCAAGTCAGCTACAGTTCACCTAGCACTGCCAATTACGGTGGTGTGCGACAGATTGTCATTGTTAACGAATCCAATATTTCGGCGCACGATCCTGTTACCGGTACAGAATTGTGGGGAAACCAAATGGGATGGCAGCAGCAACACGAGCGCCAGCGCATCGCAAACGGTACCGCTTGGTGAAGATCGTTTTTTTGTCTCCAAAGGTTATTCGATGGGAGGTGGAGCGCTGTTTGAAATTCAGCGAGATGACCAAAACAAATGGAAAGCCAAAAAGCTTTGGCACAATCGCCGCGTGCTGATGACCAAGCTAAACAACGTGGTGATTCACAATGGCTTGATCTATGGGCCAGCAGACGGTGTTTTGCAATGCGTCGATCTGGAAACAGGTCGTAAGCGCTGGGAAGGGGGCGAAAGTGTGATGCAAGTCTTGCGCGTCGGTAACGTGCTGCTTGTCATGGGCGAGTGGGGCAAGGTATCGCTCGTCGCACTGGATGGGGAAAATTATCGCGAACTTACCAGTTTTCAAGCCATCGCGGGGCAAACGTGGAACAATCCGGCGCTCGCGGGAAAATATTTGCTGGTACGCAACGGCGAAGAAGCGGCTTGCTACGAACTACCGCTTGCTGAGTGAGTTAGAATAGTGTTATGCAGATTCTTTCTGCCGAATCGATTTACGGCCGATCCCGCAGACTGGTTTAATGCGCAGTTTGTACGTTAGAATTAATTAAGAGTTCTTATCAGTTTGAACTAGGAGAAATCGTGTGTCAATTAATCTTGAGGCACTTGGAATCGATCGACTCAGTGTTTCAGATCGACTTGAATTAATTGATTTGCTTTGGGATAGCCTGCCTGAGCAAGTTGAAGCGACGGATGTTCCAGCGTGGCATTTGGCAGAACTTGCCAAGCGTCGTGCAGAGGCTGCAGCTAATCCAGGTATAGGTCGGCCGTGGCGTGAAGTTTTAGACAAATTGAGGGGCGATTCATGAGCCTTCCGCTCATTGTTCGACCGGCTGCCGAAACTGACATTCAACAAGCATATGACTGGCTAGAAGAAGCACAGGCAGGTTTAGGTGATCGCTTCGCAGAGCGTTTGCAAGAAGCCTTTCATCGCATCGAAGCGATGCCTGAATTGTATGGATTTGTTTGGCAAGATATTCGAGCAGTAAGATTGCGTAGGTTTCGTTACGTAATGTACTACGTAGCTTTTTCTGATCGAATCGAGGTTTTAGCAGTGGTTCATGGGTTTCGGCATGAATCTGCTTGGAAGTCTCGTATATAAGTTAATGTAGTCATTGTTTGGTTCTTGCCGCACCCGCTGCAGGCGCTACCGCAGCCGATTGATTTTTTTCTTGCAGTAAAAAATTTCCAGCCGCGCCAACCGAGGTAGCTGGCGGCAATCGCGACAATCATTAGTGCAAAATAGTCTTGCATTTTAGCTGGTCAAAGTAGCGAACCGATTTGATAGGTTGCCAATGCTCCAAGGTACGCCAGCACGGTCATATAGGCAAATGTAAATAGTGGCCAAAGCCAACTATTGGTCTCGCGTTTGATGATTACAAGCGTTGCTCCGCACTGAGCACACAACGCGAAGAAGACCATCAAACCTAACGCCATCGGCACGGTAAACACCGGTCGATTCGTGCCATCCCACGTGGCGTTGCGAAGTTGGGTTTGTAGTTGCGTTTGGCCTTCTTCACTATCGGTTTCGAGGCTTTCTCCTAAATTATAAATCACCCCTAGCGTGCCGAGCACCACCTCGCGGGCTGGGAACGAAGCCATAGCTGCGGTGCCCACTCGCCAATCCCAGCCAAGTGGCCTTACCAGCGGCTCAATGAAATGGCCCATGCGTCCCAAATAACTTTGTCGCTGCATCGCACCGATTTTCAATTGTTCGTGTTGTTCAGGATCGTTGAAACGGGCTAGTTCTTCTTCCAAAAACTGGCGATGGGGATCGCCTGCTGGCAGCTGGTTAATTTGGGTGACGAGTTGCTGCTTTTGCGTTGCTACTTCGCTTTCTGCGGCTTCATCGTTATGCGGGTAATAAAGCAACGCCCAGACGACAATCGCCACAGCAACAATTAATGTGCCGGCGCGCTTGATGAACGACCAGCCACGTTCCACCATGCGT
>CAZIGP010000082.1:0-1017 GCA_964538425.1 uncultured Pirellulales bacterium
TCGATGCCAATTTCTACGTCGAGCCGAATTTCTACTGTGGCTTCGGCTTCCACATGAAAATTCAGCCCTTTGATGCCGATGCGCCATTGTTCCTGGCGAGCATCGGTCCAAAGCTTGGTGGTCAGGAAGACTTGAAATGCCGTGCGTCCTTTTTCGGCAGCGTGTGGTTTTGTAAACCGCACCTTTAAGTTTTGCTGTGGATCAATCAGCCGCACGGTGTACATTCGCCAAAGGCCGTCGTTGAGCCGTTTGATCCGTTTATCAAAATGCCAACGCCCACCACGGTGAACCCACTCGTAGCCGACATGAAAATCTTTTTGATGCCCCCAATTGTCGCGTTTTTCGTACGTCGGCGGTAAACTGTCGATGATAATTTGCTTGGCTAATGCAGCTAGCGCCTGATTAGGCGAGGGTTTGTTGGATTCGGCTGTAGCGCCAAATGCTGCTAGCGACAGCAAACTTGCCGCAAGCCAGATCGACGACTTCCATGCCGCGAACATAACGCATACCCATTGAAAGAATTACATCTTCAAAACAGTTTCCCATAGAAATGCAAATGCAATGCCGCCCTTCATTCAAGCCTAAGATGCAAGCCGAGCCAATTATGCTTGTGTCTGCCTGGCTCGCGCGTCGGCGCTATTAAAATACACGCGATAAAATACCACCGTCGACAAGGATGACTGAGCCCGTAACATAGCTTGCAGCTTCGCTGGCCAAAAACACGGCGGGACCGGCAAGTTCGCGAGGATCGCCCCAACGTTTCAGTGCAGTGCGATCGGCTACGCCTTTACGAATTTCTTCGGTCAGCACGCGTGAGGGCAGGTCGGTAAGAAACGGTCCCGGTGCGATACAGTTGACCGTAATGCCATATTCCCCTAGCTCCAAGGCCGATGCTCGGCACAAACCGATCACTGCGCTTTTGGTAGCCGAGTAAGCTCCGCGACCCATGTAAGAGGATAGTGCCATAATCGACGACATGTGGATGATGCGTCCCCAGCGGCGGTCTGTCATCTGAGG
>CAZIGP010000082.1:1031-10797 GCA_964538425.1 uncultured Pirellulales bacterium
CTGCCGGCATTGTTGACTAAAATATCGATCTTGCCGAAAGCGTGTGTAGCACTGTCGGCAAGTTTGCGAACCTCCTCGCGCTTCGTCATGTCTGCGATAATCGTTGCCACGCCAGTATCTAGGCCGTGACGAATCTCGGCCGCCGCGGTGTGCAGTTCGTTTTCATGTCGGCTGGAAATGACGACGTCGGCGCCGGCTTCGGCAAAACCTCGAGCCATGGCTTTGCCTAGACCTTTGCTGCCGCCAGTGATAAGCGCCACACGGCCGGTGAGATTGAAGAGTGGAGATGGCATGGCAGGAATCAGGAATTGGTAGGATGGAAAATGATCGTTTTAGCTTGCTTACAACATTGGATTAGCAAGCTTGCCACGCTTAGATTACCACAACCGCTTCCAAGAACGCCACAGCGCCTATTTTCCCGCTCGACGGAGATGATCCGCCGGTTCGCCTTTGAGGATGAGTTGCCAATCGCCGTAGACAGGATTTGGTAAAATGAACCAGGTTTTTCCCCACATGCGGTGATATTCTCGAACGGCGGCACGCAGAGATTCTGGAGTGGCGTCTTTTTCGTAAGCAAATTCTTCGGCAAAATCGGTCAGTTGATCACCAAACAACGCCATGATCGTATATTGTTCGCGCACCAAATTTCGGCGGGGTGTTTTGTTGGAATCGTTTCGCTTCATGAGTAATCGCACGCTGTCGGAAGGGCTTAATTCATCCGTATTAATACCCCATTGAGCGAGCGTTTCGATGGTTGCCTTTCGCAGTGCCTCGGGCCGATTGGTGATGTAAATAACAGTCAGCCCTAGCGATTCAGCCCGCCGGATAAAATCACCAGCACCCGGAACTAACCGAATGGATGCGTGATTCTTCGAAACAAATTCGGAAAATAATTCTGTCGAATGTTCTTTGCCATGATCGTACAAGTAGGTTTGATAGGTGCCGTTATCGAATACCGTTTCGTCGAGATCCATCACGACACATGGCGGCAGCTTGCGAAACTCGGGTGCGAGCTTGTCTTGTGTTTCTTTCAGCCTCTCCGCATCACGCTCCACTTGATCGCCGGCCAACTGATAAGTTTGAAGGCAGCAGGCAACATATTCGGCGGAAGTTTGCACCCACAAATCAGCCCACAGTAAGCCGCGCTGATGTTCTGTTGGCTGGGGCTTGAGCTGCCAACCGACCGCAGAACCTGCCAGCAAAATCACAATCGCCACCGAGAAACGAGAAGAGCGAAACATTTTATTCATGGAGTTCATTCAGGAAGTTTTTTGGATTGCAAAGATGCGCAAGCTTTTAGCTCTTAGCGGTTAGCTTTTAGCTGCTTGATTGTAGCTAATAGCGACGAGCTTCCGTTAGTTTATTTTGCAGGCAGCTCCAAATCCACCATCACTGGAAAGTGATCTGATAGTTTTGGATTGTGGTCGCGAGAGATAATTACGGCTTGCACGGCCGGCATCAGCTCGCGGGGCAATAAAATATGGTCGAGCATGGTTTGTACGTCGCCTTGGTCTAACTTCTTGTTTCGATTGCGGTCCCAAATGTGTGTGTAACGATCTACCTGATTCGGAATTTTCACGGCGGCATTGATCAACTCTGGCCCCGGTGATTTCTGATCATAATCTTTCAAGTTGGCTAGCACTTTCGTTTGGTAATTATATACTTGACTCATCGGAATTATCTGGTAAAATTGATGTATTAACCCGACAAGGATTAACACCATGACGACCGAATGTCCGAAAACGCTAGTCGAAGCCGTCCGCTATTTCTCCGATCCAAAGGTCTGTTTTGAAGCGATGCTCGCCGTCAAATGGCCGGACGGGAAAATCTGCTGCCCGAAGTGCAACGGCGACAAAATCGGCGTTATCACCAGCCGGTCGATGCTCCAGTGCAAAAGCAAGGATTGCCGCAAGCAATTCAGCGTGAAGGTGGATACGATTTTCGAGGATAGCCCGCTCGGCTTGGACAAGTGGTTTGTCGCCGTGTGGTGCATCGCCAACGCCAAGAATGGCATCAGCAGTTGTGAACTTGCACGCGCCCTGGGGATCACCCAGAAAACCGCGTGGTTCATGCTCCATCGTGTCCGTCTGGCGATGAAAACCGGGGCATTCCGCAAGCTGGCCGGCGAAGTCGAAGTCGATGAAACTTTCATCGGCGGCAAGTCCGCCAACATGCACAAGCACAAGCGAGCCAAGAAAATCCGTGGCCGCGGCGCGGTCGGCAAGGCCATCGTACAGGGGCTGCTTGAACGCGGCGGCGAAGCCCGTATGTCCGTGCTGACCACGATGGACGATGAAAAGCTCTGCCGCAACGTCCGCCTGAATGTCGCCAGCGGTTCGCGGGTTTTCTCGGATGCCCTGCCAGCCTATCGCAATTTCGCCCTGACGTTCATTCACAGCTACGTTGACCACCTGACCAAGTATGTCAGTGGCCGCGTTCACACAAATGGGCTGGAGAACTTCTGGTCGCTGCTCAAGCGGGCTTTGAAGGGCACTTACGTCGCCGTCGCTCCCTTCCACCTGGAACGCTACCTGGACGAACAATCGTTCCGCTACAACAATCGGCGCACGGATGACGCAAGCCGCTTCCGATCCGTGCTGTCCAACGTCATTGGCAAGCGGCTGACCTATCGCGTGCTGACCGCCCAGGATGACGCGGGATTCATGGGGATTCAATGAGTTGCGAAGACGAGGAAGACGACCGGATTGAGAGTCTGATTGCTGAGGCCGATTGGTGCAAAGAGTGTGACAGGCCGATCGGTGAAGGTAATTGCGATGGCTGCATTGCCGCGAATGTGTCTGTGTACTATTACTATCCCGGTGGGCATTATTGGGACTAAAACATGAGCAAGAAGCCGCAAGGATTGCCGGAGTTTGAATCGCTGCTAGGCAAGCTAGCCAAAGTGCCCAAGGCACAACTCGACCGACAAGTCGAGCGCTACAAAGAGCGGAAGCTGGCGAAGAAAAAACGGAAGTCATGACCGCCCTCGCTGAATGCGATCTATCTCGGCTGCGATCAAAGCACCGGCACGTACTAAATCTCGGAGCCGGTCTTTGGGCTTCCACCACGATTCATGGAACGGCCAAATAAACTCCCTAATCGTCTCCTCTTCGGTTCTGGTCAAGCAATCCCAGAACCCCGGCGACATTGCATAGCAGGCGGCGGCGTTTGCCAATTCCTCCTGGGCATGCAAGTCATCATGCCCATCCGTCCAATTTTCCTCAGTGACTTGCCGATTGCGCTCGGCTGCAATTAGTTCAATCCCGTTCATGTAATCTCCTTTGATGAGTCAGGTATATAAGTGCCTTTCGTTTTGGTGCTACGGGTGTCATCGAAGTCGGGGACGTCAGGATCATAGTCGTTCAAATCTCCTAGCACGATAGGCTGATATCCTTTAGCGACGATTTCGTCGCGAATCATTCGCACGCAGAGCTTTGCTTCTGCTGTACGCTGGTTATTAGCACTTTCGTCTGACGGATTCGACTTGAGATGTAATCCTAAGAAGCCTAGCTTATGCCTGCCAACAGTAAAGTAATACAAGGCATGACGCCGTACTGTTGTGTCGAATTCACCTACCGCGCCCTCACGATTTTGACCGATGTATTTTTCTCGCCAGGTCAGATCGCCTTCTGGCGAGAGAAAGCTGTGCATTGTTTTGCCGTCGATTTTATCGGGTGCCAGTCGGGTGATTAACACAATGTCGTGTCCCGTTACTTTGTCATCACTTTCGATATGGTAGCCACAATAATTAGTCAGCCCTTTGGCGTGGAGCAGCTTGATGAGATAATCGACTGTTTCGGCATTGGTCACTTCGCATAGATTGATCATATCGGGCATCAATTTCTGAATGATTGCCACGACTCCTTCGCAATGCTGCTGCCGCTCGCTGTCTTCTTGAAAACGCACTACTTCTGCAGCTTGTATAGCTGGCGCCACAAGGAATTCGGCATTGAAGGTAACGATACGCAAATTTTCACTGGCGAGTGCAGGCAACGGCAGTAAACAAATAAAGATAACAATGCAGAAAAACTGCTTGGCAGGGAATTGAAATAACATGATTTGGTCTTAATTGGGTTTGCCTTGATTTGGTCAGTCGTTTGTTGCAAATTAGCAAGACGCGCATGAAAAAGCCCAAGGACAAATTCATCCTGGGCCCATTGAACAAACTATTCGTGATGCCTAATGCTTTGGTAGCTCAGTCAGTTTGTGTTTCATTCCCATCGCGAGTGCACATGCCAAGCACAATATTTTTATCAACATTCTCCGCAAAAAAATGAGTGGAAGCATCAGCTCGCAAGACGTGTGCTCCGCCAGGATGTTGAGCAAAAATTTCATCTCCTGCCCAAGCTGTAACAGCGTCACCGTTGATAGTACCTTGAGTGGTCATCGCGTTGGTGCCAGCAGCCCAACTTCCGCTAAATCTCCAACTGCCACTACTCAGTCGTGCCCCTCGACCTGAACATTCCGCAAGCATGATTGTTTTTGAGAGACCGTCGGTAATTTGTTTTGGTGCGATTTTGGGGGCGGTCGTACCTGCCGATGTTGCTGAAACTCCGGTAATGTTCAGCAATACGCCTCGGTTATTGCCATACGCTTGATTTGTCAACGGATCGATCACATTCGATTGGGGGCCACTGATGCCTCCATAGTCGATGCAAGCTGCACGTTCGCCACGATCATGGGTAGTATCTTGATCTAGATCCACAAAACGAAAGTCGTCGCCGCGCGATGGTGTTCTATTTGATAATAACTCTACCTTTGAAGTACTTGGGCAAAGGTAAATTGAAACAATCGAGTTACATGAGCCGGTTAGATCGCTTCGGTTGTTATCTGGATCTCGCAAATCAACTTTTAAATCTACGCGTTCGTGAATGGCTCTTTCCTCCATAAAGTCCAGGATGTATCCGGACCAAGCCCACGTTGCCATAAATTGCCCTGAAGAATTTCGGAAATTTTGTTGGCCCGGCGGAAAAGTCTTTCGCGCTGAAAGATAGTTATGCAGCCCTAAACCCATCTGCTTGACATTATTCGAGCATTGTCGTCGGCGGGCTGCTTCTCGTGCTGCTTGGACGGCTGGCAGTAGCAACGCAATCAATATGCCAATGATGGCGATGACCACTAAAAGCTCAACGAGAGTAAAACCTCGTAATTGGGAACGGTCTTGCGGAGTGTGCGAACTGGCAAAGAACGCCACTTTCATGAAACACCTAAAAATTGGCTAATGGCTGAAACACGATACAACGCCGTAAGCGCATAAAATAAACGGGTTAGTGAGATAGAGGGGTATCTCACCCACCCGTTTTGGTAATGTAGTAAAGATTTAGTTTTTGGCAAGTCGGCGTGCGCGACGAGCCAATCCAACGAAACCGATCAAGCCGATGCCGGCGATGATGCAAGTGGACGGCTCTGGGACAACGGCTGTTCCATTGAAAGTGACGTTGTCGAAACGCCAAGTGCCGCTGGTACCGTAGTCGCCACTACCGACACCCAAGCCTGGACCTTTAGAGTCTGCGTTGGCACGTTGATATGCTGTGTTGCCAGCAAAGTCAGCAAGCGTTGCGTTTTGATCAAACGCATTGGGTGAAAAGATCGAGGTGATTCGAATGCCAAAGTTTGCATTTTCATCGGCACCGCTGATGCTCGATAGATCAAAACTTTGAGCATAGAACGTGTCGTGAGGCGACAAACCGCCGTTGTTATTACCGAATACAGTCCACAAGCCGCCGCCGTCGAGAGTATATTCGAGCTGCGACCAACGCGAATTTGTACCGCTGGAGCGATGGTCATAATTGATCGTAATATCTTCATATCCAACAGTACTCACCATAAACATTACACCTCGAGTTCCGCTTCCCGTGCCTTGTGCCGCATAGGTGCTGGTATTCCAGGCGAAAGAGCTACCACCGTTTCCGCCTGCGAAGGTGGCAGTGGTGCCACCAACGAGAGATGCAGTACCAGAGCCAGTAGCAGGCGTTGTTACACCGGTACCGCCTTCAAAAGTCCATTGGGTGATAATGTCAGCCTTTGCATTGCCGGCTAACATGACACATGCCGCAAGGGCGGCAAAAATTCTAGTAACATTCACTCTCATCAGTGCAGTCTCCACAAAGAAAAAAGGTAATTGATTCCACTTCATTTGGATTTCTCGATCGGCCATCAGGCCGTCGAAAGGTCCTTCGATAGGAAGAGTTATAGGCGGGCAGAATTAGAAGGCGGTTAGTGAATTGCTAGTCTGGTGCGAATTGTTTGTTCGGATTCCGTTAGCACTCCACTCCCAAAGTTCACTCGAAATCGGTAACCTATTGATGGGTGTGAGGAATGAGCGGTAGATATTTCGTTGGGTCTGCTAGCGGCAAGTAGCCGACTTCGCAGTTTTGACGATCAACTCACCCCCATTTGACGATGTTTCTTTTTAATCCTGGCGGAATGACTTTGGCTGCGACAGTTCCTTCTGGTACCTCTGTAATTTCACCCGCCGTGCAACGCTTTGCTCGAACCAAAATTGTCGCTACGGTTGGCCCTGCTTGCCGTGAAGAGGCAATGCTAGCTGAGCTGATAAAAAGCGGCGTCGACGTTTTTCGGTTGAACATGGCTCATGCTGATTTGGCTGAGCATGGTGAATCGTTAGCCAGGATTCGGCGATTGGGAGAGCAATTGGGCAAGCCCGTCGGCGTATTGATCGACTTAGCGGGGCCTAAAATTCGTTTAGGCGAATTACCCGACGGTGCGATCGAGCTGCATGAAGGGGACCGCATCAACTTTGTGCGTGGCGAGGGCCAAGCCAACCCTGGCGAACTCACGACAACTTATGAGCGGCTGATTGATGAGTTGCGCACGGGCGATCCTGTGATGCTCGCCGACGGAACTGTTGGATTAATTGTGGAGGAAAAGAATGCTGAACGTGCGTGTTGCCGCGTCGTGCAACCGGGTTTGATCCGCAGCCGACAAGGCATTAATTTGCCTGGAGTCAAGTTGAGCGTGCCTGCGATGAGCGACGAAGATTGGAGCAATGCTGAATGGGCTGCTGCCAACGGCATTGATTTCGTCAGTCTCAGCTTTGTGCGTTCGCCGAAAGAAGTGCAACTGCTCAAAGAGTTGCTGCGGACACGCAAGTCGAAAGCCAAAGTGGTCGCGAAGATCGAGAAACAGGAGGCACTCGATCAATTGGAAGCCATCGTCGATGCGACCGACTGCGTGATGGTTGCGCGCGGCGATTTGGGTGTCGAGATCGACGTAGCACGAATGCCAATGGTGCAAAAGGAAATTGTGGCCTGCTGCAATCGGCATCAAAAGCCGGTAATCATCGCCACGCAAATGCTTGATTCGATGCAACATTCGCGGCGACCGACTCGTGCGGAAACCACTGACGTGGCCAATGCAATTCTTGACGGTGCCGATGCCTGCATGTTGAGCGGTGAAACGGCCATTGGCAAATATCCAAAGCTGGCCGTGGAAATGATGCAGCGAATTGCTGAGGCGACGGAATCGTCACCAATTTTTGCCACCATGCGCGTCCCCGAACCGACGGCGTTACTCGACGGCTTGCATCCGACAACGCTGGCTGTGGTTCAAGGAGTAACTCGCATGGCGCCATCGCTGAAGGCGAAAATGATTGTTGTGGCCAGCCGCAGCGGTGTGACGGCTCAGGCGGTTTCTAAACAACGTAGTTTGGTGCCGGCGCTGGGCGTGAGTGACGACCTCGTGACGCTACGACAAATGTGTCTGTATTGGGGTGTGATGCCGCTGGCCGGAGCGCCGGTATCGGACAATGTGGCTCTTGCCGAACACGTAAGTGAATGGGGCCGCAATTCAGGCTGGTTGGCGGCCGGAGATCGCATTGTGCTCGTGGCTGGAACAGGATTAGGGGCCGGCGGACACAACATGGCGCTGGTTCATGAAGTGGCCTAACCCTTGTTCTTTTCCTTGAGAAAGTGTCGAGCTGAACCTTTTGCTTCGGCCCTTGTCTTGAATCGGGCGACATTCGACAATAACCGTTTTACGACATTTTTTGTTCAACGGTATTTCTCACTGCGAGCCTAAATTCATGCCTAGTTGTGTTCTGGCGTACTCTGGTGGATTAGATACTTCGGTTATTCTCGGTTGGCTTCAAGAAGAGGGCTATCAAGTTCACGCCGTTTACGTGGACTTGGGGCAGCCTTGTGAAGATCGCGAGGCCATTTTAAAGAAGGCACGCGATTGTGGCGCGGTGTCGGCAAAAATTATCGATGCTCAAGAAGAGCTATGCCGCAACTTTGCCTTTCCTGTGCTTGGGTGGCAGGCGAAATACGAGAATATTTATTTGCTAGGGACGTCGATCGCTCGCCCATTAATCACCAAAGTTTGTTTGCAAGTGGCGCGCGAAATGAAAGCCGACGCGTATGCCCATGGTGCAACAGGCAAAGGAAACGATCAATGTCGATTCCAACTTGCGGCCGATGCACTGGCCCCGGGAACCGAAGTTATCGCACCGTGGCGAATCGAAAAATTTCGCAAACGCTTTCCCGGCCGCACCGAGATGATTTCCTTTTGAGAGCAAAAAAAGATTCCTGTAAAAGCATCGATCGCAAAACCCTACAGCAGCGACGAGAACTGTTTGCACATTAGCTATGAGGCTGGCAAGCTAGAAGACTTGATGGTATGTGGCACCGATTTGGTCGATTTTGGGATGACGGTTTCGCCACAACAAGCACCCGATAAGATCGAAACGATTACCCTCGGTTTCAAAGCGGGCATACCCACAACTTTGAATGGTCAGCCGAAATCTGCGCTACAAATGGTGAAAGAACTAAACACCATTGGCGGCCGCAATGGCATTGGCCGGATTGACATTGTCGAAAATCGTTTCGTCGGCATGAAAAGCCGCGGCGTGTACGAGGCTCCTGGGATGACGGTATTGTACGCAGCTCATCAAGCGATTGAGCAGCTCACGACTGACCGCGATTTGATCCATCTTCGCGATCAACTTGCCCCGGAAGTGGCCGAGATGGTGTATTATGGATTTTGGTACACGGCCAAGATGGATGCGCTGATGGCATTCAGTCGCGAAGCTCAGAAAAATGTCGAGGGTGACGTAACGCTCAACCTTTACAAAGGCAACATCATCGTCGCGGGTCGACAAAGCCCTAAGAGCTTGTACGACGAAGGCATCGCCAGCATGGAAGGGGGCGGGTCGTACAATCAGACGGATGCAGAGGGATTTTTGAAAATTCAGGGTTTGCCGTTGCGAGTCCAAGGAAAAATGACGCCACGGAAATTCTAGAAAAGATTCACCGCAGCGACGCGTAGACCTAAAGAAATTCTCACGCAAAGGCGCGAAGACGCAAAAGGCACATTAATAAGGCTAAGTTCCTTTGCGTCTTGGCGCCTCTGCGCGAGACATCTCCTATTCGCGTCTTTGCGTCTCTGCGGTTAAAATAGATTTCCATGTACGTTCTCGAAAACCCGGTTTTACAGCGAGAGCTGCTCATCAATCTGCGAACGGTTCGAGCGTTCGTTTTGCTGTTTGCTTATAACGCGCTACTGGGTGCGGTTGTGGTGTTGGCTTGGCCACAAGATTTACAATTAGATTTAACGCGCAACCCAGAAGAAGCCAGGCAGTTGGTCGATTTGTTTTTTTTAGGCCAGTATGTAATTGCTTCGCTGATGGCTCCCAGCTTTGCCGCAGGAACAATTACCGGTGAAAAAGAACGCAAGACTTACGAGATGTTGTTGGCCAGTCCCTTGCGGCCGGCAGCGATTGTTACAGGGAAGTTGTTTGCGTCATTGG
>CAZIGP010000083.1:0-7712 GCA_964538425.1 uncultured Pirellulales bacterium
GTTTTTGACATTGAGGATAGGATCACCTGCTTTGCGCAGTAGCACTCCACCATAGGTTGACGGGAGAAAGCCACTTCCCCAACTGGCTGCCCCCCCCATCACGCCCGCGCCGGTCGACATGACGGCAAATGCCGGTAGACTGGCCGTCTCTGCCCCCAATCCGTAGGTGGTCCATGCTCCAAGACTAGGCCTTCCCGGCTGGGAAAAACCCGTTTGCATCAACAATTGAGCTGGCGCATGATTGAATTGATCTGTATGCATCGATTTGATAATGCATAAATCGTCAGCAACTCGAGCCAAGTGAGGCAATACTTCGGATAGTTCGGCGCCACTTTGTCCATGTCTTGCAAATTTAAAACAGGGCGCTAAGACCGCCGCGTCGGGACGAATAAAAGCATATCGTTGCCCGGCGATGACCTTCGGTGGAATAGGCTTACCTTGCATTTCGAGCAGTTTCGGCTTGTAATCGAACAAGTCGAGTTGGCTAGGACCGCCTCCCATAAACAGTTGGATGACCGCCTTGGCCTTTGGAATAAAGTGAGGAGGCCTTGTCATCTCTGGACAGTTCACTGAAGTGGTTAATGTAGGAACTTTTGCAACTGCTGAGCCGCAGCTGGCCATCAAAGATGCCAGAGCGATTTTGCCCACACCCAGCCGGCATTCTTCAAAGAAGTAACGGCGCGAGTGCAGCCAGGGAGATAGAGGATTCGTTTTCATAGAAGATTATGCGGCGATCTCACTTTAGTTATTCTTTGCAAATCGCTTCATAGGAATTGAGCAGGCCTCGGGCAACAATAGTCCAAGCGGCGCATTCAAGGGTATGCTTAGAATTTTCCGTAGAACCTCCACTGATTTTCGAGGCATCAATTGTCCTAGAATTTAAACGATTTTCCTGGGCATGATAAAAATCTTGGGTGAGACGCTGCTCGTCTGCCGTGGGTGAACGAGAAAGGACTCGCCGAAACAGCTGTAAGCATTTTTGTTCTATTGTTCCTGTTTCGTTGGCCATTCTTTTCCCGAGTGCCTGTGATGCCTCGACAAATAAGGGGTCATTCAAAATCACCAATGACTGCAGCGGCGAGCTCGAAATCTGTCGCTTCGCCACGCAAACGCTTCCATTTGGAGCGTCAAATACATCGGCCATTGCAAAAGGCATCGTGCGTTTGCAAAAAGTGTACAGACCTCTGCGGTATCGATCTTCGCCTTTACTGACTTTCCAATCCACAGGAGCATATGGCCCTTCCGTAGCTCCCGGGGGTTGAATGGGAAACACACTTGGACCGCCAATTTTGAACGACAGCAATCCGCTAGCACGCAAGGCGGCATCTCGAATTTGTTCGGCCTCAAGTCGATGTCGAGGTCCGCGGGCCAATAACTTATTTTCAGGATCTCGGATCCTCAGTTCCGGAGTAAACTGAGAAGCTTGTTGGTAAGTCGCACTGGTGACAATTAGCCGATGGATCTCTTTCATCGACCAATTTCGTCGAGCGAATTCGACCGCCAGCCAGTCGAGTAGTTCTGGATGTGTGGGAGGCTGCCCTTGATAGCCAAAATCGTCCAATGTTTCCACCAAGCCTCGGCCAAAGAAAGCCGCCCATTGTCGATTGACGGTGACTCGACCTACCAGAGGATTGCCAGGGCCAATCAACCAGCGCGCCAACCCCAAACGATCTGACGGTTTTTTTGCAGTAAGGGTGTGGAAAGCCGACAACATCGCCGGTTTGACAGGATCTGTCGGTTGAAGGTATTCTCCGCGATTATGTACGCATGTATTTCTAGAGTACTGCGATGGGCGTTCGGCAAAGATTAATGTCGTAGGCAACGCAGGCATCTTACTACGGAGTTCATTGATCTCCCGTTGGACATCCGCCAACTCCGGTGTCGTCGATAAGTAATACTTCAATAATGTTTCGTATTCAGGTGGTGACAATGATTCAATTGGCTTGCAAAGCAAAGATTCGATTTCCGCTGGATAAGGGCTGACTTCACTAGGCGCGGATGCTATCGTTGCTGAAACGCGAAAATGCCCCAAATCGGCCGGATAATAGTTTTCAAAGGTTAGCCGTAATCGAAGCATTTGCACGTCCTTTAACGGCTGCGCCAATTGAAATAGGGCTACGCTGGTTTGGCCGATGCGGCCCTCTGAACTCCAGCGGCTCTGGATGTTTCCATCAATGGCTGCAGCGCCATTTACCGATCGATGAATGAGGACGGGGGTTCCATTTTCCGAGGAAAGTGTCAATTCATTCAACAGGAAATCGCCGTAGACACCTTCGTAGTAAGTCCTGCCAGGGCCATTCTTTGGCAATTGTTCGTGCGGAAGCGCTTCCAGACGTAAGCAGGTAATGCCATTTAAAGGGAGCGAAAAGTCTATTTCATACCAGTCGCTTTTTGTTTGATCTCCTGATGCCAAAACCGAGCCATCGTCAAGCACTGTCAAAATCGGCTCGTTGGCAGCTACTCTGATGGGCCTGAGGATGTGCCAAGACAGGGCATGGGACGCCGATTCACTTCTCCATTTTTCAAATTGCCGCAATAGATGTTCGTGACGGCGAACATCTTCTGTTCGATCATCGCGAGGTTGATCGGAGGCATTTACTTTTGCCGAAGGCAGTGGAAATCGTTCGGCAAGCCCCTGTTCCAATTTAGATATTTTGGCATTGAGTTCTGTACGACGCGCCTCAATTTCGGAATCTGAGACTTTTATTTCCAATTCCTCAGTGTTGTTCATGTAGGCCATGAATTGGTAATAATCACGTTGTAAGATCGGATCATATTTGTGCGTATGACATTGGGCACACCCCAAGGTTAGCCCTAACCAAACGGTAGCCGTCGTATTGACGCGATCGACCATCGCATAAAAACGATGCTCGAGAGGATCGGCGCCTCCTTCCTCGTTTAGCAAAGTATTTCGATGAAAACCAGTTGCGATTTGTTGATCCTGCGTTGCATCGGGTAACATGTCACCGGCAATCTGCTCAATGGTAAACCGATCAAAAGGCATGTCTGAATTGAGGGCACGGATCACCCAATCACGATAAGGCCAAATCGAGCGTGTGTTGTCACGTTCATAGCCATTTGTATCCCCATAACGAGCTAAATCGAGCCATTGACGAGCCCAACGTTCGCCGTAGTGGGGGGATTTAAGCAGCCGATCTACGAGCTGTTCGTATGCATCGGCTGATGCATCATTTACAAATTCATCAACTTCTTCCGGCGTAGGCGGCAAGCCGATTAAATCGAGGTAAACACGTCGCACGAGCGTATAGCGGTCTGCAGGTTTTGAAGGCACCAAGCCCTCGGAGTCCAATCGAGACAGGACAAAATGGTCGATTGGGTTTCGTGGCCGATCATGCCGTTTTATCTCCGGCAATGCGGCTTGCTTTGGTGGAACGAATGCCCAATGCTGATCATACTGAGCGCCGGCCGCAATCCACCTTTGCAATATAACCTTTTGCTCGTTGCTGAGCGGCTTATTCGCCGCGAGCGGCGGCATGACTTCGCTGTCATTCGCTGTCGAAATTCGCCGGATCAATTCGCTTGCTGCAAGATTGTTCGGAACAATTGCTCTTCCGCCAGAGTCTGTCACCCCAATCGCCGCTTCTCGAACATCTAGTCGTAAACCAGCCTGGCGCCCTTTGTCGTCGGGTCCGTGACACTTAAGGCAATGTGCCGACAAGATCGGACGCACTTCCTTATTGAAGTCTGGCGCGGCTACTTCGGCAGCCATTGCTTGGAAACAAATTAAGACGCTTGTCAGAAAAGGCGAAAATCCTATCGAGAAAATCTGGATTGCGTTCATAATGGTAACTTCCCATTCGTGACAATACCCCGACGGTAGATACTTGCGGCCGCTATCGATGAGATGCGCGGCATGCACAATGGTGTGTTGCTTCGGTGAAGTTTTGCCTTGTGCATCAATACAAACGATTGTGGGCGAGCGCCGCAGGTCAAATCGATCAATGTTCGAGCGCCGGAGTTCGGATGTGCGATGCGCTGCAGGTCGATCCTGTTCCCCCAGCAACCGCACCTAGACTAACGCACCGCAGCATCCGAATGCCAATTCATCGTGGTCCGACTCATTTTTCTTGCTTGACGAACGGTTTGCTATCAATGGAGGGCGCTGATATAAATTTTCCAGTATCGTATTTGAACAAATCGCCGGTTCCTCCTGGCAGCTTCCACGTCAATCTGTGGTTGTCCAAGGCAATCTTTTCTTCTTTGCCGGTAAGGCGATTGAGATAAAGCAGCGAATTAACGGAGCTATCGAACGTGATTGTGAACCCAAGGTTGGACTCGGCCGCGGAAAGAGCCGCCCCATGGTAGAGATTTACCAGCATAAAGTAGCGATCTTGGTTGTCGTCCGCAAAGAAGCCAATCAATCCATTCTTTTCCGACCCAATATTGCTGGCGTCTGCAAGATTGACACTAATATTTGTAATCTGTGAGTCTCCACCTGCGCCAGCCGCCCAATTCGTCATTCCGCTAGGGGTCGAATTTCCGTTGGCATCTGAAGATTCATGGCGTCCAGGAATAAAACGGACCGACGTGCTCTTTAGAAAGCGCAAGGAATCACCCAAATGCGCGACTTCTGAGTTCACAGCCATAGCATGATGATAAAGTTGGTTGGGTGTCCCGTCCGGCTCAAGCAGTCCGCGCTGAAAAGCAATGTCGTAGGTGAAATATGCGATTCCCGTAAAACCATAGGCAAGTGATGAAAATACCTGCATCCTCAAATCCGATTCACTCGGCAGGCGCATTTTTGAAGCGGAATCTTCGTATGCTTGAACGAAGGTCCAATAGGGAATTTCCGCTTCCATCGCAACAGCGCGAATTGACTCTAAGCCAGCGAAATATTGGCCCGAGGTCCCGGTCCCGATAAACGGGTAGATATCAAACATGAGGACATCGGGGTGAAGAATATTTACGAAATCTCTCAGATACTGTCCCCATGTGTAAACACTATTAGGCGGCGGGCCACCATAATAGCCCTCGCTCGTGTTGCCGATGGGAAATGCATTGCTGTATGTGAGCAGGTCTGGATATTTCTGATGGAAGCTCTTGATTACCTGCGACAATTGCTCCATCTGGATTCGCTGCGGTTCATCCCCTACCATTACGCCCTGACAACCCGGGGCCTGTTGGTAGTGGACGCTGAATCGATCGACAATTTGAGCCATTGAAAGCGAGCCTGTTTGGGCACCCGTTTGATAGTGCCAAGGAAGTTTGGCCCGACTCGCTGCGAATGGGACTTTTTCGCTTGGTTCCCAGGCCAGGACTGTACCGAGTCCCGCCCCTTTATATTCCGGTGAGTCGAAATTCCCGTCTGAGAGAGTGAGAGCCATCAACGTAAATGGGTGCGTGCGAACCCATTGCCTTCCAAAGTCCCGAGGTCTGTCGGTCTGCGCTTCCAGAGAGCCTGCTGACAAGCTTGCAAGGAGCACCAAGTACGCCACGTAACGCCGAGCCATCAATTTGTCCTTCCTAAGATTTGGGGGTGTGACTATCGACAACGGTTTGGACCAATCCAATATCGCTTCTTCACCGGATATCAATAGCAGATTTCGCAGCTTATTCGTGCTTGTGTGACATCATGGCCATTCCCACTTGCCGGTGCGCCGAAATGAGACGGACTTCGTCGTCGAGCAAACTCCGCTCTGCATAATTCCACACGAGATGTAAGTTCTTTACCAGAACCAGCGAGCGTAACATTAATTTTGTCAGTGTATCGACTCTGCGAGCCCCAGCCGCCCAATGGTTTTCACAACAACATCGTATCCCAGTTCCGCTGTACCAGCCCATCAACAACCACTTGGCTGACCGCTTGGCCCACCGGCGTTCGGCTAATGCCGATCCTCTTCAGCCAAAGCTACTTCTAAGGGCATCCCCTGCCGCGTGGCATTCGAGCAAGCAGTTTTCGGAGAATACGCTTCGTAGACAAATTGCGGTAAACAGGTGGACATGGCATTTTTAAAATCAAACTCTATGGATGCGCTCTAAGAGATGTGTTTTTCAAGCGTCTTGACAGCGGATTCCAGGTTGCCGCCACGGAAAACATCGATAATTGCGGCATGCTCTTCATGTATTTGCAACGGCTCGACATAATCGCAACGTTGTGTTTCCCACAAATGCGATCTCACTCGGGCGACTAGCGAAGTCCAAATGGCCTCCAAATCTTGCTGGCCGGCCCTGCGAATGATTGAGCGATGAAAGGCGATGTCGTGCTCGGCGATCGCCGCGTAATCATGAGCCATACACGCGGCGCGAAGTTTCTTCAATATTTCACTCCAGCGCCGAAAGTCGTCTGCAGCGATACTGCCGAAGAAAGCTCGTAACGCGAATACCTCAACATGGCGCCGGATTGGAATCACTAGGTCGCGAATTGAATCAGGGGGACGGCAGGCAACTTTTACGCCAAGGTTTGGACGGCTTTCTAACAAACCTTCGTGTGTCAATTGGTGGAGCGCTTCGCGTATCGGTGTGCGACTGACGCCAAATCGTTCTGCAAGTGTGATCTCGCTGAGCCGTTCGCCTTCGGAGAGCCGACCGCTTAGCACATCGTTTCGCAAGTAGTCAGCGATCTGTTCGCGCAGGCTAAAGACCAATACTGGGGCGGACTTCGTAATCGGTTCTTTTTGGGGTCTTGAAAGCATTCTTGCGTTGTGATTTGGAATATTTTCGCTTACGCGCGGACCATGCGATGTTCAAATCGTCAACTTGCTAGCCACGCCAGCTTCCTGGGAAACCGTTTGATGCGGGCCTCGCAGCACGGGGCGATGGTTCGTTTCGTTCGCTAAAGCCGTCTTGATCGCAACAAGCTCGCTCCGCAGATGCTTTGCGAAGAGTGAAATGTCGCCGCTATGAACAAGCATGTTTAGTCCACTGCGCAGCCAGTCGATTTCTTGTTGCGGATCGCCCCAGAAGTGAATGCCGACACCAATGTTGGCTGTTCGTGCCCGCTGAATGATGTCGCGCACGGCAGCGTCGAATTTGGGGTGATCGTACTGCTCGGGAACCCCCAAACTGCAAGACAAATCGTGCGGGCCAATCAGCACGCCATCCAAGCCTGGGATTGCGAGAATGTCGTCGAGCGCCTGCACCGCCGGCATGCTTTCGATATTCACGATCAACACGTTTCGCGAATTGTGCTCGTCGATGTAACGGCGCAACGTGGGCTCGATTGGTTGACCGTTGAGCAACTGTTCGAGTCGATGACCCTTGATCGGCCGGCACTTCACTGCTCCGACCAACGCCCGCACTTGCTCGGCCCCTTCGACGTAGGGCGCGACCACACCCACTGCTCCGCCATCCAGTGCCATCGTGGCCAGCGTAGCGTTTGGCTCAGGAATGCGCACCAACGGCGCGAGATTGATCCGCTGATAAAGCTGGCACATCCACGAGACCTGGGAACGATCAAGCGCGATGTGTTCCGTGTCGATGAATACGAAATCCAACCCCGTCCCTTCCAGCACCGTATGCCATTTCGGCGAAGGGGAGACTACAATGGTACCATAGACGCGCCCGCCTTGGCGCAATGCCTTCGCTAACTCTTGTCCGTTCACGAGATCCTCTCTAGTTGGAAAGCGGATCGAAAATTCTTCATAGGCGGCAAGCAGAGGTTGAGATGACACTAATCGCCGGAGCTATGTAGGCGATGGCATTCCAGAATAAACCGTCAATTCGCGTCGTCGTCAAAAATCTAGTGTTTTCGC
>CAZIGP010000083.1:7722-10745 GCA_964538425.1 uncultured Pirellulales bacterium
TTGATCAACGATTGCCCCCCTGACGCCGCCAGGAGTTGTGCTTCGATCCCAAGGAATTTTGGCCCAGTCGTAGCTCATAATAACTTTCCCTGATTTGGTAAAGCAGATACTATTGCTGCCGGATCCCCCGAATTCATGGTTTCCCCCGACAACGTCGCCGACTTTATGCCAAGTCTTGCCGGCATCGGCGGAAACCGCCGCCGATAGGGGCGTGCGTTCGCCACTGTGATGATGGTTGGGGTCAAATTTCCCCGAGCAATAAACGAGCAACAACGTCTCTCCATCGGGGAAGACGTCCATCGCAACAGTGTCTTCAGGCGCTTCGAGACCCGTGGAACGCGGTTCTTCCCACGTCTCTCCGAGGTTGCCGGAGCGTGTAAAATAAACTGAGCCCAACTGCGTTCGTAAAGTCATGATCAAAGTGCCGTCTTTGATTTGAGCGACTGACGGCTCCATGGCACCACGCTTGGGCAGCTTTACCTTGCCTTTGGCTTCCTTCCAAGTCGCCCCATTGTCGTCGGAGTAATAGCACCAGGCTTCCAGGCTCTGTGTGGCCTGTCCGTAATCGGCAGCCACAATGTCGCTTCCGGAAATAGGGCAGAGAATTCGTCCAGACTTCAACTGGACCAGCGAGCCACAGCCCCCCTGCGTCCGTATGCCTTTTGAGTTCTCCCAAATCGGCTTCTGCTCGATCCAGGTTTGGCCGCCGTCCTTAGAACGGAAAAGTTTCATCGTAGTCGACCAACGGTCGGTAAGCGACACGCAGCCGTTGAGCAACAAGTCTCCGGATCGAAGCCTGATTAGTCCGGGCGATTGGATCTGTTTGGCAATCAATTGTGGCTCGTTCCACGTTAGGCCACCGTCGTGCGATGTGCGCAGCCAAGTGTCGTATTTTCCGTTGAAGTCCACATTGCTCGTCCGATGGTACGCGGCTAAGAGAGCGCCGTCCGGCAACTCGCAGAGGCTGGGACAAATCGACTGATACTTCCCTGGAACTTGCAATTCTACCGAGAAATGAATCATTTCAGGATTTAGATAGGTAGGCTCGGCAATCACATCTTCGCCCACACATTTCTTGGATGGCCCTGCCCATGCCGCGACGACCAGAATTGTCGCTGCACAATACGAATGAACTATTCCTCGGTAAGGCATTGGTTCTCTCCTAATCATGACAATTTACAAAAGCTGAAAAGCCCTTTAACAAAGAATCGTGGGCTCAGCGAGTCACAAGCTCGCTACATGGCAGCCTACGGTCCAGTTGCGATTTCACCATTTGCTCGGGTACTCATTGCCTGCCAAGTAGTTAGATCGATCACGTCGGCAATAAAACGAACAGAACCATCACACATGAGCGAGTTGACGCCTCCAACGTGGTAACTGCGCGACACGTTGTAAAGGTTGAGAGTCCACGTCCCGATGTTTTTGCATGGCGCCGGTTTGAAATCTTCCGCACACACCCCATTATCTTGCGTGGGACTATTGGGTCCATATTTTGTAGACGTCATATACGTGCCCGCGTCGTCATCCCAGATCATCGCCCGAGCATCACGTTTGAGCTGCCCTTGCTCCGACGGAGTTTGAATTAACTCCATCATGCACAGCGTCTTGCTAGTGCCATCGATGATTTCCGCAACCCGGGATCCATACCGAAGTCCGAACGGCGCGGATCCAGGGAAACGTCCATGTGGAGAGTCAAAGAGGCCATCGCCGTCTTGGTCTCCATAGGTGTTTTTGCCCCAATTTACGCCGTAGCTTGCTTTGACTGAGATGGCTGAATTGCCATACCAGACTCGCGGTGTATCGCTCGGACAATTGAATAACGGTATGGGTTGTTTAACTAACCCTGCGTTGATTGACGAATAGTTAGGATATCCCACTTGATAAGGTTTGCCAGATTCCCAACTGGATGCAATCGCCATCTCTTCAAAATACGGTAAGAGATAGTGGATCATCGCAACGCTGTAGTTCTGATTGGCATTAACGGGGGGGTAATTGCCCGTGATCGGATCGCGCAGCGTCGCACCTGGTGGAAATCGATGCTTTGCCGAGTCATAGTTGTGAGTCGCCAGGCCAAATTGTTTAAGATTATTTGCGCAGTGCATGCGCCTCGCCGATTCTCTTGCCGCTTGCACCGCCGGTAACAACAAGGCAATCAAGATGCCGATGATGGCAATGACGACCAGCAGCTCCACGAGCGTAAAACCCGTTCGTTGACGATGCGAAATTGTCAGCATATGCTCCATCCTTCCTTTGCCAGGCAGCGGAATTGAGGTGTCTCACCGAGTTGAATGTAAAATGGTGAGACAACCTCAAACTCCATCTTGGCCTCAAATTGTGCTAGCGCTTACGTCGAACAAATATGCTCGCCGTCGAAATACCCAGCGCGGCCAAAAACAAAGTGCCTGGCTCTGGTACTTGGGACAGTTGGAGTCCACTTAAATAACCATAACGCGAATTGCCGTTTGTTGTGTAAGCAATGGAGAGGTCACCGGTCGCGTTGGCGACCATCCCTGGAAACGCGATCCCGGGATTCGTGAACCCTACGGTTGTTCCTTGGTGCGCGCCGTTGGCATCCGTCACGGTAAAGAGGCTCCCCAAGACACCGCCGGGCTGGAAGCCATCTTCTCCATACAGATACAGATCGTACGAACCGCCGATGGCCAGTCCGCTGATCGTCAGAGAGGACGAGGCAATGCCGTTGGTATCCGTATAGTTATTGTCGTTCAGCAATTGATCGGCGTAATTAGCATTGTAATCCAGGCCAGCACTGGTAGTCGTGGTGATGGACACGCCGGCGAACGACACCGCATTGCCGTTGGAGTCGACAAACGATCCGAACACTCCCCCAGTCGCGTTGCTGATGCCATTCCACACGGTGCCCGAGTCAGGCGCGTCTCTGGTACCGGAATAGATTGGACCGCTGCCAAAATCGACGTTCAGCACGGCTGAACTCGCGGATTGGCTGATGAGCCAAGGGAAAGCTACTGACAACAGAGCTGCAAAAACTGAGCATTTCATACTGA
>CAZIGP010000084.1:0-7449 GCA_964538425.1 uncultured Pirellulales bacterium
GAGAGCATGCTGAAGTGAAATAGCCGTTGGGCGCAGATTCGGCGATACCATATTTTTTTTTGTAATAGTTGGAAAATCCTGGATCTTCGGCTCTGCGAATGCGCCAAGGGTGTGGCTTGCTGGTTGGATACGTTCGATTGTCGCCGACAATTTCGTCGAGCTTTCCGGTGATTAGATCTGGATTGCGTGCCAAGTAATGCCACGGCAATGGCGCCACGTAGATTGCAGGGGAGACTGTTGTCACCACAAATCGCTCGCCACGTTCTGTGAAGGCAAAGCCGATGGTGGATGTGCCGCCGGAAATTGGTTCGATGGCGGAGCCATCTGGTTTGATGCGAAAGTCGGTATGGGGAAGAACAACAGGCTGCTTTAAATGGGGGCCGGTAATGGTGCCACCACGGTGACCACGGCCGATGTAAATCCAGTTATCGAGACCCCACTGCGGGCAATTGATACCTCGCTCTAGCGCCCCCGCAGGAAACCCGGTGAAAAGCACCTCACGCACTTCGGCGATTCCGTCATTGTCGCGGTCGGCGAGAAAGATAATGTCAGGCGCACAGGCGACAATAATCCCGCCATTGGCCGGACAAATGCCGTAGCAGGGCGGTAAGCGGTCTGCGAAGAGATCGGCTTTGTCCATGCGTCCGTCGCCGTCTGTGTCTGACAGCAACTTGACCGTACCGTAAGTGAATTTTTTCGCGGCTTCTTTGGCTGTTGCGCTAGCATCGATGCGGCGGACTACGCGGTCGAGTTCTCCTGTTTTGTTAAGCTCTTCAATATCAAACTGCCCTTCCAGGTTGTAGCCGTGGAGTTCACAAACATATAACCGACCCTGCGCATCCCAGCACATGCCTGAAGGTTCGCGAATTAGTGGCTCGGATGCGAGGAGCTCCAAACGAAATCCCTCGGGCAAATGAAAACACTGGGCGCTCTTTTCGGGCGACTTTGGCTGCGGTGCGTCATCGGGCTTCGTAATTTCGGCCGACTTTCCTAAGGCACAGAACGCCAGGACTAACAAAACAGTGGCGCGGGGTAATCTCGATTGAAGAATGTTCACAGTAATCCTCACGGTTGCGACATCCGCTTTTGCAAAGAAGCAATTTGTCTGGCGATTCCAACGGACGTGTTTACTTTTAAATAGGTTTCAGCGTTCATCGCGCTGATTTGCCATTAGCATGGTGTTTAGGCAGACCAAGTTGATGCGGACAATGTATGATTGTCGATCCAATTCCAATCTAGTTGAGCACCCAAACCTGGTCCTGTAGGTAGGTGAACGTTTCCATGTGCATCGGGCGATAGCGGATTGCCGATGATGCCAAGGCGTGATTCTGGTGAGTGGATTTCAAAGAAACGTCCAAGTTTAGTACTGCATGCCAAATGAAGGTTTGCGAGATCCATAAAGGGATTAACGGCAGTGTGTATCTCGTGCTGGACACCCAGCATTTCGCACATTGCGATCAGCCGCCGCATGCCTGTCACTCCTGCCTTGATGTGGACATCGCCGCGAAAACCATCACCTGCACCGAGGTGAATTGCCTCGGGCATTTCTTGAAGGCGCAATGTTTCGCCCGTAAGTAGCGGCGTGTCGATGATTTTGGCCAATCGACGTAGGTGACGATATTGGCGATCGGGAATCGGCTCTTCGAACCAAGTGTAGTTGAGCCGATCTAATTCTCTGCCGATGATCATTGCCTGTTCAAAGTCGTATCCCGCAACTGCATCTAACATCAACGGGAAGGAATCGCCAGCAGCTTCACGGGCGGCACGAAGTTTAGGAATGTCTTTTTCAGGGCCATCGGCCATTTGCAGTTTGTAGCCATGCAATCCTGAAGCCTTGGTGCGCTGGACATCGGCATAAACCTGTTCCGGACTCATGTATGTATTCTGACTGGTTTGGTAACCAGGCAAACAAGTTCGGGTCGCTCCGCCAAGCATGGCCGACAGCGGAAGGTTGGCGGCCTTGCCTTGTAAGTCCCAGAGGAGGACGTCGAGAATGCCGACCATCCCGTCGGTAAGACCGTACACATGCCGTTGCCGTTTCATTGCCATCTCCCACCATTGGAGATGGCCGTCGAGTGACAAATTCACGAGGTCTTTTGCATAGAAATCTCGTAGCACACGCGTCATGCCCGGTCCTTCGCCGAACGGCCAAAAGCCCGTCGAGTAGCCTTCCAAGCCTGCATTCGTTTTGGCAATTAATAGCGGCCAATGCCAAGTGAAGGCGACGTTCATGAATAATCGACGGTAATAATCGGCTGCATCGATCTCGATAAGCCGAATCTCAAACGATTCGATTTTCATGTTTGGGTTCCGCATTTTCGGACTGGATACATGGCTTAATTGGCGACGGTGCTGCCGGCCAGCTCATCGAGGGGAATTCGATTTCGTAAGGGTTTGCCGGCGTGATAGCGTTGAATATTGTCGATGACCAGTTGGCCGAATCTGGCGCGAAAGCCTGGTGAATAACCGGCGATGTGCGGCGTGACAATAACTTGAGGCATCCGCCATAAAGGGCTATCTGAGCCAAGCGGTTCGGTTTCAAAAACATCGAGTCCCGCGCCCGCGATGCGCCCGGCACGCAGTGCTTCGATCAATGCGGTTTGATCGATTGCTGTGCCTCGACCGACGCTGTATAGCAGCGCACCGGGTTTGATCGCTGAAATGGCTTGAGCGTTAATTAGATGTCGGGTTTTTATGCCTCCTGGTACTGCCACCACGATTTGATCAGCCTGACGAATTGCTTCGTGCAGTTGTTCGGTTGGCAGAACTTGACTGACACCTGCTGGCGCAGGCGCATTGGCGTTGCGTCGTACTCCCAACACACGCATTCCTAATCCCGCTGCGCGTTTTGCAATTTCACCGCCTACATCTCCTAATCCAACAATGGTAAGCGTTTGCCCTCCCAACTCGGTGAAACCTTCCCATGTGCGTGCCCATCGGGATTGTTGTTGTGCCTCGAAAAAATAGGGCAGCCGCCGACAAAACGCCAGCATCAACGCGATGATGTGCTCGGCGATGCCAACACTAAATACGCCACGGCCGTTGCACAACGCGATGTCTTGCCGAGTCTCAAAACCTACGCCGCGAAACTCTTCATAACCGGCGCTAGGCATTTGAACCATTCGTAATGGCGATTCCAAAATCCACGTTGGCAACGGGGACCCTATTGCCAGGGTTGAGTTGCTTAGTATCTCTCGATATGCGACTTCATCCTTGAGCGCGGGTAACGGAACCAGTTGAGCCCACTGGCGCACAAGCTGATCTAGCTCGGCGAGATCTCGTGGTTCTAAATAGTGTGTTTCAACTGCGATGCGTTGCATGTTGCATTACTATTTTTAGAGGAATAGATCGTTCATTGAGCGATCTGCTACGAATTTGATTATTGCAGTATGCGAAAACGACAGGCGCGAACGTGCGTAATGCCGTCTACGGTGCCGTAGTATGCAAGTAAGAATTGCTGATCGCCCAAATTTAATAATTCGGGCGTGCCGAAGGTAAATCCAGGTAGTGAAGCCCAGAGAGATTTTTGTTCGGGTTTTGCCGTTTCCATCGATTCTTCAATGGGAGTGCCAGAAATGCGTTTGGCGTAGGGATCCCACATCTGAATCGGATGTTTTGTATTCCAGCTTTCGCCTGCATCGAGCGACTGCCAGAGACGAATTCCTTCTGGCGCTGTGCGCACATTACTCACTGCAATTAATCTTGTGTCGCCGCAGGTCAGTGGAGTCATTATCTGGCTTGGAACACCTGTGCTTGCATGTTGTGACCAGCTTCGGCCTTGATCTTGAGAAACGCAACGATGAACTGTAAGCGTCTGCTCGTTTTCGATAATGAATGTCCACGCCAACATCACGATTCGGCCATCCGGCAATTGCGTGAAACGCGGATCACCATAACCAACACGATTGGTGGAGTCTGCAAGGCATGTCCAAAGCGGTTGCCAGTTCATACCGCGATCCGTCGAGACGGTTCCTAAGATAATCTCAACGCCGCCAGGTAAAGTAGCTTCAATTGGCAGAAATACAGCTCCGTCTTGCAGCACAAACGGACGGCTGCCAATATAAAAGTTGTGTGGTGCGTTTTGTAATGGGCGAGGTTCTGCGGCGGTCCAAGTTGTTCCGCCATCATGACTATGAGCAACATAGAATTGCTGTGCGAGTTTTCTTCCTGTCTCGCTAAAGATATAGGCGTCTGTGTCTTTCGCTTCGACCGCAGTGAAGACGGCAAGAATGCTGGCTCCTCCTAAGGCACACACTGCTCCGGTATGAACTGAAATTGGGTTGGCCGTTTGCATTCCGTCGTAGACCACCACGGGATCAAGCCAAGTGCGTCCATGATCAAGTGATTTTTGACTCACTAACACACCATCGCGTGAGTGCTTTTGACGCCCACGACGATAGGAGCAAACAATACTTCCGTCAGGAAGCATCGTGGGAGTTGGACAGAAGCATGTTACATCTGTGAGTCCAGCGTTCAGGTTAGGAGAGATGGCAACATCGCCAAGGATTTCAACATTGGGCAGCATAAATATCCTTAAAGATGATTTGCGATGGCAATATTATTGTCTCGCAAACATTCGTTGTGGGTTGTCAATAAGCATTGTTTGGATCTGAGAATTACTAACTCCGCGCGCTGTCAACCGCGGCAGAAACGATGTCCAAAGGAAATCAAATCCTCGGCCACCGTTGCAGCGAAGTTGAGACAGTCGGCAAGTATCTGTTGAAAGCAATAGTTGACGCTCATAGCCCATTGCCAGCAGTGCCGCCAAGCGATCGGCACGGATTTCATCCGTGGCTAGTTCTGTCCATCCAATGAGATCGAACTGGCAGCAAGCTCCGCGTTTAATAATGGGCAGATAATAATCCAAATCTTGCTGAGGATTTGGATGCCAATGCGCGTCACAGTGTCCGATGATCACTCGCTCTAGGTTTGCACCAGAGCCTTCGAGTACATTGAGCTGAGCATGGCCAGCGCGTCCTAAGGATGCATGGGTAGTAATCGAGACGCCGGTCTGCCGTTGCGCTAAAGCGGCAGCTTCAAAAATCTTGCGTTCTAGTTCTCGCAGTTTATATCCGGCAGCGTTGGGCAACGGTTCGTTATGCGTGGTCAATTCGCCAATCACACCAGCTCGAACCCCTTTTTCTCCTATTTCCAAATGATTGACGAAGTAATCGGATATCTGCTTGATGGAGGCATCACGAACCCAGGAAGGATAAGTGGCCTCATCGTAAAATGCGATTCCGGCAACGACTTGCACGCCTGAGCGCTGACTGATTTCACGTAATTTAGTTGGATCGCGCCCTATTCCTTCTGGCGTTACTTCCACAATTGTTCGCCCTCCCGCTTGGCGAAACCAAGTCAAATCCTCAATGACCTGAGATGTGGCTGTCAGGCAATTATCTTGTTTGCCAGAAAAGGTTGAGATGTCGCAATAAAGGTGTTCATGAGCCAGTGTTGGGCCTAATTGGCTGGCAGGGATTTCGCCTGTCACGGTAACGACACACCCTTGGCTCATAAATTCTTAGCTACCTTAATTGCGAGTGGTATTAGTTATTGTCGCAGTACTCAAGCGTTCATTCTTAGCAGACAATATAAACCACAACGGACTAATTGACGTTGATTTTGGATATATTATTGACAATAAAACCAATAAGTGTTATATTTGGGTTCTCCGGAAACGTCAATAACCAAGTCTAAATAAATCCTAAATGGAATTTTAATTATAAATATTGGATTTTTTATTGACAACAAATCCAATTGTTTATATATTCCTATTCATGCTTATGACTAGTAGCTCAACTCCGACTGCCCGCCTTGCTGTTCGTATTGAAGACGACATCCGACGACGCGGGCTATCGCCAGGTGATCAATATCTGACGGCCCAAGAGCTAGCAGATCAATTAGGAGTGAGTCGGACCACATGCCACCGAGCGTTAAGCCTATTGGCAGAGCGAAATATTGTGAGTCGCCGCCGTAATAGTGGGACTTTCGTCGGACCAGATATGCAACCCGTAGCTAGTACGCTTGTGCGGTCAGTTTTCGTATTGATGAGTTCCGGACGTCCGTTTCGTGATTCTTTGCGTAACGCTTTGATGAGCAGCCTTTGGTCTGAGCTACCCGATATTGGTGTGCATTTTGCCAAGCTGCCTGCTGACAACGAAGTGCGGTATGCCGAGGACTTGCTGAGGAGTGCCGCCGACGGAGGGCAACTTACTTGAGTTATCGCTGCTAGTTGCTCGCATGAAGTTTATCACTTTCTGTCGCAGCAGAGCATGCCTGTTGTCATCATCGGTTCGGTTGATCAAGTGGATGATGAGTTGGCGTCAGTCGACGGTGACGAGCGACAGGCGGGCAAGCTACTGGCCGAGCACATGTTAAAGCGAGGTTATGAACAATTTGTCTTACTGATGAGCGAAGTATGGCGATCAGGAGATCACTTGTTTTTAGAAGGTGTGCAAGGGGTTTTGCAGGATGCAGGATTGTCTATCGGCGCACTGCGAGTCCGCGGCATGCCGGATAATCCTCAAGTATTTCGTCAGCAGGTTCGTCAGTTGATTGCAGAGGCATCCGGTGAGTTGGCTCTGATCTGCCAAAATCCGGCCTTTATTCCTTTGCTTGATGAAATGCAGCAAGAAGATCCAGCCGTGGATTGGAAGAAAGTCGGCATCGCTTTTAATGCCGATACCGAGATGCCTAAGCAGCCGCCGCGCTATCCATGCACTTATCAACAAGACTCTGATGTCGCGATGACCGGCCGAGTTGTCAAAATGTTGATCCAGTTGAGTACGGGGATTGCACCGAATGAACGGCATGTCGTCTTGCCCATGGCTTTACACGATCCAGAAAAACAGGGAGACCAAAACTAATTAAATAGCAAAAAACTTAATTCAGCGTTATCAACCATGGACCATCGAGGGGGCGGCGCATGGTCAGGGCTTTTCAAGATGACTTCGATTGCAATGTAGGTCGTTCCCGGGCACATCGCCGAAAAGCTCGCCAATCTAGTTTGCATCACAGTAAAAGGTCTTGCGCATTGTTCTCTATTTCTTATCATCTAGGAGTTTGTCAAATGTTCAGAAAAACTCGCTTGTTAACAATGAGTTGTATTGGCAAAGTTTTGACCGTCGGGGTTTGTGCGCTGGTGCTGGTAGCAAGTGCCGATGCCGCCACGATTTTTCAAGACGATTTCGAAGGGCGAACGCCGGATGCGTTGCTTACCGATGCACCACCACAAGTTGGTAGTCACTACGCTAATGGCGGAAATGCTCGTAATACGTCAACTGTTCCACCAGGGAGTGTGCCGGCCGGCGGTAGGATCTTTGCCCAGGGCAGTACGACAAGTGATGACCATCGCTGGTTCATCACGCCAGCCGACCAAGTCGCGGTGACAGGTCAAAAGGTCCAGTTTAAGTTTGACTACTACATGGTTGGCAACACACAGTCAGTCAA
>CAZIGP010000084.1:7459-7799 GCA_964538425.1 uncultured Pirellulales bacterium
CACGCTGAAATCCGACGGCAGCATCTCGTATTATGACGGGAGCGTCCATAATGTTGCCGGCGCATATGCAACCGACCAATGGATCGGCGTTGATATTACTGCGGATTTTGGCGCGAACACGTTCACGGCGGCTGTGGGTGCCGTCAATTTCAACGGCAATATGAGTGGTGCTGCCAATTTCCTCAGTTTGGACCTGTATACCCAAATCGCCAGTCCTGGTCCCGCAACATACTTTTATGATAATGTGTTAGTAAGTACAGTACCCGAACCTAGCACCATTGCATTGGCGTCACTAAGTTTGATCGGGCTGGCTTGCTATCGCCGATGGCGTCGAGGTGCT
>CAZIGP010000084.1:7809-10723 GCA_964538425.1 uncultured Pirellulales bacterium
CGCCGTGGGCGTAAGAAATCGCGTTTTGTTCTTTTGGGGCGAAGACTTACGCGGCGTGCTAGGCACGCCGCGAGTCTCGCCTGATGATTTGCTTATAATTATGGCAAATGATCGTTGGATGCAATTAAAGCGTGGAGCTTTACTATGATTCTACCTATGGTCGCTCAAAAGAATCGTTCCATCAGGATTGATCGAAGCCATGTAAGGCATTCACCAAATTTATCCACAGGTTTTACGCTCGTGGAATTGCTGGTTGTCATTGCCATCATCGGCATTTTGATCGCACTGCTGTTGCCGGCAGTTCAGGCTGCACGAGAGGCGGCAAGACGCACCCAATGTGCTAACAATCTCAAGCAAGTAGGGCTTGCACTCCATAATCACGCTTCGGCGAAGAAGACTTTTCCCAAAGGCGTTGAGATTTGGCGTGGGGATCATCCGTGTTCAATGCCATCTGGCATAACGACAGAAAAAATTGGATTTAGTTGGAGCGTATGGATTTTACCCTACTTGGAACTTAGTCCTTCGTATCAGCGCCTCGACCATAATGCACGTTATTATCAGGGCAGCAACTTTATTGTTGGTGCTGAGTCCATTTCAAATTATTTATGTCCCTCCGATCCTGAGGGTTTTGAGCTAGTAAACGTAGTTGACGGTGTAAAAAATGGTGCGGTCGAAGAGCAGGATTTAGCAAAGACAAATCTGTTAGGTGTTGCCGATAGCGAGAATTGCACCTGTGACGGCTCGTTTCCCAAGTTGAATGGCGACGGCATCCTCTTTAATTATCGGGCACTGCGGTTTCGCGACATTACGGACGGAACTAGCAAGACACTAATCGTCGGTGAGGTGATTGGTCATAGTCAAGTCACTTATTCCAGCGCATTTTGGAACTCTTGGTCAATTACGGATACACGCAATGGACTTAATAATCCCCGGCGCATTCCTACTGTGACCCCATGGGATTTCAACAATGGAGGATTTGCTAGTTACCATCCTGGAGGTTGTCATTTTGCTTATGCTGATGGAAGTGTGCATTTTTTAAATGAAACCATCGCTCAGAATGTGCTTCGCTCGTTAACCACCCGCAACGGTGTCAGTAGCGTGACATCCACGCCAGATGTCTCAATTCCTTGAGCTTTTGCATTTGAAAGTATTTGACGGCAATGGACTATTTATTACTGCGTGGCAAAAAGCAGTTGATTTTGATTTTTGTCGGGCTGGCACTGCAGTCCGGGTGCGGAAAGAACGATGGCATTCAGCGAGTTCCCCTATCAGGCATGGTGACCTTTCAAGGCGAGCCTGTTGTGGACGGCCAGCTTCGATTAGTACCCCAACCAGGAACAATGGTTCCATTGACAATTGTTTCAATTCATGACGGTCGATACGACGCAGTCAAACTTGGTGGGGTTCCTGTAGGACGGTATCGCGCAGAGATCCTGTCTTTCGATCCGGCCACTCCTGCTCCGACAAAAGCAGGCGATCCACCTCGCAAGCAAAAGTTACCCGAAAAATTTAATTCTCAATCGACCATGGAACTAGAAATTAGTCCTGAGCACATTCAAGGCACTCATGACTTTAGCTTACAACCGTGATTCCGTTTGGCTTCCTTGTTTCTCGTGACATTCGCTTACCTCAGCAATTTTTATCAGGCGTTGCAACCAATTTATGGATGATAGCAAGTTAAGAGTATTGCAAATCGGCGCAGGAGCCATGGGAATGCGCCGCATGCGGGATGCAGCGCAGCGCACCGATGTAGCGCTAGCTGTCTACGATGCACGTCCCGATCGCGCGATGGCCGCCGCGAAAGCCTTTAACATTCCTTGCTTTACCGATTTAGATAAATCGCTTGCTTGGAAGCCAGATGCTTTATCGATTTCGACACCGCCCGACCAGCATACACAATTTGTGCAGCTTGCATTGGATCGTGGGTTGCACCATTTCTGTGAAGCCAACATTTGGACCGACGATTGGCGTCTTATCGCACACAAGTCGGAGCAGCATGGGTTGGTTTGTGCCCCATCATGTTCTTTTTACTTCAATCCTCTGGTTGCGGAACTGAAACATTTAGTTGATTCTCAATTGGGCACTTTGCACGGCTTTCAATTTGTGCTTACGACTTATATGCCCGATTGGCATCCAACCGAAGGAGACGAATATTATGCTCGACAGCGTAACACAACCGCTGGGCGGGAAATGGTGCCTTTTGAGTTGCTTTGGCTGAACGATGTATTTGGAGTTCCTCAATCTGTCCGAGGGGCCGTTCGACAACGATCTCAATTAGCTAGCAATAACGAAAAGTTGGAAGATAGTTGGAGCTTGCAGATCGACTTAGAATGTGGTGCTGTTGGGCAAATGGCCGTATTCATGGGATGCCCGTCTGTGTCACGACAAGGCTGGTGCATTGGTGAGAACGGTTTGATTGAATTTGATGTTTGGCGAGGCATCGTAAAGTGTCGACTACGCGATCAAGCCGATACCACTCAATCCTTTGGCGGTTTGACTGATTCGGTAGAAACGTTTTACCGGGATGAAACGTATGCATTCATTGATGCTGTGCGCGGAAAAGGAAATTGGCCAATGAATTATCGGGCGGCCAGCATTGCCACGGCTACTCTGGCAGCGGCCGAGTTAAGCTCGCTTTCTGCGTCCAAAGAACGCGTTGATCTTCAGCGCCAACCGGGGATTGCGCCAGACGATTACACTGTTCCGTTTCACGATGTTGATTTGACTTCACACCATGAGTTACGGCGGCCGTTAAATAGCCGACCGATGCCTGAGCCAGACTTAATTTAGGTACTAAGAGATTAATCCATTATAAAAATAAAATTACTACAGAATGTTTTGAAATCTGCACTGGCAATAGCATTGTCTATTAGCCTATTTGTCTGTGAGGCACCGGGAAAAGAATCTCTTGCCT
>CAZIGP010000085.1:0-1368 GCA_964538425.1 uncultured Pirellulales bacterium
GCCAAGTATTTGGAAAAGCCGCAGATGGGACGTGGCATTTTGCTAGGAGGTGTTCCTGGTGTCGCACCGGCAAACATTCTTATTCTCGGCGGCGGCGTCGTTGGAGCAAACGCAGCGAAAGTGGCGGCCGGCTTCGGGGCCAACATTGCGCTGCTTGACGTGAACATGGATCGATTGCGATATCTCGACGATGTCACGCCAGCCAACGTCGATGTGCTGTTCAGCGATCGTCACACGGTGCGAGAGTATCTCAAACTCGCCGATTTAGTGATTGGAGCCGTGCTCATTCCCGGCGCCAAAGCGCCGCGACTTGTCGAACGTGAAGAGTTGAAGCTCATGAAGCCCGGCAGCGTAATCATCGACGTGGCGATCGATCAAGGCGGCTGTGTTGAAACAGCTCGGCCGACGACACACAGCGAACCGACGTACATGATCGACGAAGTGTTGCATTATTGTGTAACCAACATGCCTGGTGCGGTTGGTCGTACCAGCACCTATGCCTTATGCAACGTTACACTTCCGTGGGCTTTGCGGATTGCAAAGTTCGGCGTTGAAAAAGCAGCCAAAGAAAGTCGGTCGATTGCCGAAGCGGTGAATATTATGGATAGCGAAGTTACTAACCGTGCGGTAGCAGAAACCTTCGGAATTCCATTAAAAAATCGCTTCGCGGCGTAGATGTCTCAGATTTCCCAATCGTTCGCTTGCACGTCGAGTTAGGATGCTAACCGGCAGCGGCATCCTTTCATGGACCGCATGTCAACTAATCTCCAACAAACTGTTTCGACTTTGCACTGGTTTGGTGATGTCGCCGGCCATTTGCGGCTAATCGATCAAACCCGTCTGCCTACGGAATTCGTCGAAATCGAGTGCCGCGACTTACAAGCGGTTTGGGAGGCAATTCGCAGTCTTCGAGTTCGTGGGGCGCCGGCCATTGGCATTGCAGCAGCGTATGGCATGTGTGTCGGTATGCAATCAGCCAAAGGTGCTAATGAGGAAACTTGGTTTGCCCAATTGAACGAAGTGACCGACTATCTTGCCAGCAGTCGGCCTACGGCAGTCAATTTGTTTTGGGCGCTCGAACGAATGAAGCGTTGTGCGACTGCACAACGCGGCAAATTGTCACTCAGCGAAATCACTGTTGCTCTGCTTCAAGAAGCTCACGCTATTTGTGAAGAAGATCGCCAGATGTGTCGTGCCATCGGCCGCTTTGGTGCAGAGCTATTACAAAATAGTCAAGGTGTGCTTACGCATTGCAATGCTGGTGGATTGGCCACGGCCGATTATGGAACCGCGCTGGCCGTAATTTTTGCTGCCCAAGAAGCAGGTAAGCACTTGCATGTGTATGCCGACGAAACCCGGCCGTTGTTG
>CAZIGP010000085.1:1395-5104 GCA_964538425.1 uncultured Pirellulales bacterium
CAGCGCGGCATCGATGTGACGTTGATTTGTGATTCGATGGCCGCCCAAGTAATGCGTGAGGGGCGTGTGCAAGCCGTTATCGTTGGGGCCGACCGTATTGCCGCCAATGGAGATACGGCCAATAAAATTGGTACTTACGGTGTAGCGCTGTTGGCGGCCGCGCACCAAATTCCGTTTTATGTGGCCGCACCGAGTAGTACGTTCGATTTATCGATTTCAAGCGGCGACCAAATTCCCATCGAACAGCGCTGTGCGGAAGAAGTCACCCATGGTTTCGGTCGGCAAACGGCTCCCGCGGGAGTTAAGGTTTACAATCCTGCATTTGATGTCACTCCTTCACGCTTGATTCGTGCAATCATTTGTGAACGAGGTATTATCGAGCCAGTTACTGCAGAAAACATTGCAGCAATGCTACAAGCGATTTGAGCAGGCTATCTGAAATGTCGACCAAGCGTGTTATTGATCTGAACTGCGACTTGGGTGAAATCGCTGGCGATGAAGCGCGCAAGCTCGACGAGGAAATGATCAAACTCATCAGCTCGGCCAATATCGCTTGTGGGTTCCATGCTGGTGATTTGCGCACGATGCACCATACGGTGGAATTGGCAGCGAAGTACGGAGTTGGCATCGGAGCACATCCAGGGTTAGATGACCGTGAGGGTTTTGGTCGCCGACCCATGGCCATTACTGCCTCGGAGCTACGCGATCTGTTCACGTATCAAATTGCGGCGTTAGCGGCGTTTGCCAAAGCGGTTGGTCAGCCATTGCAGCATGTGAAGATGCATGGTGCTTTGGTGCAAATGGCGCGAGAGGATGAATCATTGGCCCGTGCGATGTGCGAAGCGACACAACAGTTTGACGACAACTTAATCTGGCTTGCACCCGCCGGTTGTGCTACAGAAATTGCTCGGAGTTGCGGCTTGAAAGTGTTCGAGGAGTTTTACGCCGACCGTGCTTATCATCACAATGGTTCGCTGGTGTCGCGTACGCAGCCCGGCGCGATCATCGAGGATTTGGAAGAAATCGAAGATCGGCTTGCGCAGGTGTTCGAAATCGGCACGGTAACGACGATTGAAGGCAAGCAAATTCCGCTTGCATTCGATTCGATTTGCGTTCATGGTGATACCCGCCATGCACTCGATATCGTTCGCATCGTGCGAGAAGGATGTGCAAAAAGCGGTATCGAAATTCAATCATTGGCAAAGCTTGCCAAGTAATTTGCCATGTCGAGCGCTCCTTATCCGGTGCTTACTCCAGTTGGCGAAGGCGCCTTGCTGGTGGAGTACGAACCTGAAATCAACTTGCGGGTAAATTCCCAAGTGCGGCGATTAGCGTTTGCATTGCAGCAAACTTCGGCAAACGGCATCAGCGAGATTATTCCGGCTTACCGTTCGCTGATGATTTATTTCGATACCAATCAATTGAAACTTAACGATCTACTAACCATTGTCGAGAATAGCGAGCGGCAATCGAGCGAGATTACACTTCCGCCTCCTCGCTTATTTCGTATTCCGACTGTCTACGACAAAACCTATGGACCGGATTTGCAGCACGTTGCCGCGGTAACAAGTCAAACGCCTGATGAAATTGTGGAAAAATTTTCGACTCAGCAATATCCGATCTATTGCTTAGGTTTTTTGTGTTCCCTGGCTTATTTGGGCGACATTCCTGAGCAGCTTCATTTGCCCAGAAGAGCCACTCCGCGCACATTGGTGGCAGCCGGTTCGGTAGGCATTGCTGGTGGCCAAGCAGTGGCATTGCCAATCGACATGCCTTCGGGCTTTCATTATCTCGGACGAACCTTTGTAACTTTGTACGATCCAGCGCGGATGCCGCCGACAGAATTTCAGCCTGGCGATTTCATCGAATTTCCGGCTGTTTCGGCAGCGAAAGCGAAAACTTTCGCGAGCCGCTGGCTAGGAGAATGCCTTGTTTAAGGCGCTACAGATCGTTAAACCCGGTGCGCTAGCGACTATCCAAGACGCTGGCCGACCAGGATTGCGCCGGTACGGCATTCCGCCTTCAGGGGCGATGGATCAATTTTCCTATAACATTGCAAATGAGTTGGTTGGAAATTCAGCCGGTGCTGCGGCGATTGAAATTACCCTGACGGGTTTTGTTGCCGAGGCGCTCGTTCCACTTGCCGTGGCAATTACCGGTGGCGATTTGAGTCCACAGGTGAATGATCAGCCTGTGCCGATGTGGAAAACAATCCAACTTCGTCAAGGAGATCGTCTTCGTTTTTCAAAACGCATGAGCGGCTGTCGGGCTTATTTAGCGATTCGTGGTGGCCTACAAGCAACCAAGTTTTTTCGGTCGAAATCGGTGTTTGCCAAAGGCCGTATGGGGCAGCCGCTTCAAAAAGATGAGTTTCTGGAACTTGAACAATCGTTGCGTTTAACGTCAGATTCACACCGCGAATTATCGACCGAATTGCAGCCGAAATTCTCATCCCCATACACCATTCGTGTTGTGCTGGGACCGCAGGCCAATAACTTCACGCCGCGCGGGATCGAAACGTTCTTAAATTCCGAATATCGGCTCAGCCCACAATCCGATCGACAGGGTTTGCGTACAATTGGCCCGGCCATCGAGTTTGCCGCAGGTTCCGACATCATTTCCGACCCCACGCCATTAGGCGCGATTCAAGTGCCTGGCGATGGTCAGCCGATCATTCTGCACCGTGACGGCCAAGCTACGGGTGGCTATGCAAAGATCGCCGTGGTGGCGTTGGTCGATCTTGATCTGTTCGGCCAGATGTTTCCCGGTGACGTGCTATGTTTCAAAGCTGTATCACGCGACGAGGCGATTGAGCTAAATAATTTTCGGCGAAAAGAAATCAGTAGCATTTTCACGGGTTGGTGCTAAGCCGCAACGTGCTACTTACTTTTTCTCTTCCTCATTCCTTCTTCTCCGCTTCAAGCTGCTGCTTGGCTGCTTCGATGTCCTTTAGCTTTGCCGGGCTCACCTCCGGGTATTTCAAATTTAGCGAGTCGATTTCGCGAGCTAGGATTCGTGCAATCAGAGCACGGCTGACCCATTTGTGATCGGCGGGAATTACATACCACGGCGCCCACTCGGTGCTGGTCTCATGAATGCACTCTTCGAAGGCTTCCATGTAATCATTCCAGTATTTCCGCTCGGAAATGTCGGACGGTGAAATTTTCCAATGCTTGTCAGGATCGTTGATGCGGGCCAAGAATCGCTCGCGCTGCTCGTCTTTGGAGAGATGGAGAAAAAATTTCACAATCCGTGTGCCGTTGCGAGAGAGGTGTTTTTCGAAATTGTTGATATCTTCGTAGCGAGCTTTCCAAAAGTCGCCGTTTACTTTGGCATCGGGAATTCGTTGTGCCGCCAGGTATTCTGGGTGTACTTTTACAACGAGCACTTCTTCGTAATAGGAGCGGTTAAAGATGCCGATCTTGCCGCGCTCGGGGAGTCGCACCATGTTTCGCCACAGAAAGTTGTGATCGAGCTCTTCGTGCGACGGTTGCTTAAAGCTGAAAATCTGGCAGCCTTGTGGGTTGACCCCCGACATAACATGCTTGATCGTACCATCTTTGCCCGCTGCATCCATCGCTTGCAGCACGATCAAGATCGACCAGGTGTCAGAGGCATACAATAATTCTTGCGCTTTAGCGAGTTCGACGATGTCTTCAGTCAGTGAGTTTTCGGCAAACTCTTTGCGTTCTTTTTTGGGCACATCTGG
>CAZIGP010000085.1:5114-10687 GCA_964538425.1 uncultured Pirellulales bacterium
CGCCAGCCCAAGCGGGATCATGGTCTTTCAGTTTGAACTTTTTCCCCGCCTTAATGCGGCAGAAATCGAGGACTTCGTTGAGCTTGACCATAAAGATTGGAGCGAGTTGAAAGATATAGTGAATGGAAGGAATTTTGTTCGGGCTGCGAGGTAGTATCGGAGAATTTTAGCAGAACTGTCAACGTGGCAAGTGTGCCGCCGTCTGCTAAGTTTAAGTGATGACGACACCTTACCGCGACGATTTGGCATACATTCACGACGTTGGCCACGGCGACTTTGCTCGTCGAGCGGCGCCGGGGCTGTTGAAACTATTACGGGATCGCGAAATTTCTTCTGGGCTGGTCGTTGATTTAGGCTGCGGCAGCGGTATTTGGGCGGAACGGTTGCTGAAGTCTGGTTACAAGGTGCTGGGCATCGATATTTCACCGGCGATGATTACGCTGGCGAAAAAGCGAGCACCGCAGGCCGAGTTTCGCTGCGAATCTTTTTTGCGAACCAAGCTGCCCTCTTGTGCGGCAGTGACTTCCATGAGCGAATGCCTGAACTATCTTTTTGACAATCAGCGTGATCCTGTGGCAACTTTGGTAAAAATGCTTCACCATATTCATCAGGCGTTACAACCCGGCGGTGTGTTAGTGTTCGACATTTTGGAGCCTGGTGCATTACGCCGCAAAGAACCGCTGCGGCGATTTCGGGAGGGAGATGATTGGGCGGTACTGGTGGAAATCGAACCGGACCCGCGCCGCCAACAAATCACTCGGCACATCACTTCATTTCGCCAGGTGGGCAAACTTTTTCGGCGCGATCAAGAAAGCCACCGTGTGCAATTACTCGATGGCCGACAACTCGCCGCTCAACTGCGTTCGATTGGTTTTCGAGTGAGCAAGTTACGAGGTTATGGTGAGATGAAGTTTGCCGCGGGCCACACAGGTATCTTGGCGGAGAAAAAGTAGATATGGAGAGTATGTCAGCCATCAACGATTTTTTCGAAGCAACCAATCCGACAATTTATCGGATTCAAGCGGAAGCGACTGGTCTGATCGGTTCGTTAGCTAACGACGATCCCTTTTCGCAGAGGCTTTTTATATAAGCCCGCCGTTACTTCATAAACGCACGATACTTATTGTCCAGTTCTTCGTACTTCAGGCCGGTTTGTTTTTCGAGCGTTGTTTCGGTTGCGCGGCCAGTATAAACAGCGATCAACAGAGCTATCAGCGCCGGTCGGTATTGGCCATTGTCAGCGTGCATGAAGAACCAGGCCATTCCGGCGATTTGACTATATATTTGCGGTAATTGCGATTCGCGCTGCAACGCATCCAACCCGAGAGGAGCAAGTTCCCGCAGTGGCTTGAAAAATAGGTATTCCTCTTGGAGGCGCGCGCGAGAGATCGGCACCCGGCCTTCATCCGCCCCACCCAGTGTGAAGTACATGCCGTAGTCGCAATCGGCAAGCGGCCGATGCTCGGTGAGCGATTCCATATAGCAGGCAATCGCTTCAACCACCCAGAAATTGTTCTTGCGGCCCGGTTCAATCGCCCCAGGGCGTTCTTCGCGGAACAGTTGATGCGTGGCCTCGTGATAAAGCGTGCTCGGCGCTTGATCTTTGCCCGCAAAGAAGTAAGCAACTTTTAAGCGATCCATGTAGGTGCCGACACTCATTTCGACTTGCGGCTGCATGGTGCGTAAGGCGTCGATATATTCTTCCTTGTCGCGGAAAAGAACTACGGTAAACGGCTTTCGAGTCGTGTTTGCCTTTGGACCTGTGTCTGTAGAAAACCATTGTTCCACCATGGTTGGCGTGGCATAGTAATCAACAAATATCGCTCGCCAAACATCGTAGAGCGATTCCAACTTGCGCGCGAGCTTCACACCTTCTTCCAGGCTGTGTGTGGCACGAACGAGATAATGTTCGGTTTCGATTCGCCAGGCATTGGTGGCGTTGTTGTGCAGACGCGCATCTTCGGCCGCGTCGATCCACTTCCCATGATTAAGTCGCTGGCCGTTTTTATATTTTGCCAACTGATCGGCGGGGAGCCAGCCGAAATCTTCGCTCCATATTTTACCTGCCTTCAGCCACAATGCCACCTTGGGTAAAACCCAACGACCATCGTATTGCTCGAAGCCTAAAATCTTGCGGGTTCGTTCATGATCGGGATTTTCTCGCAAGGTCTGCCGCGCCAATTGAATCGCCAGTGCGGGCTGCTTGTTTTTTGCTGCGGCTTCTGCAATTTCAAACAATTTTTCGGCTTGAGCTTGCCGTAACTCGGTAAATCGCTTCCACCACTGTTTTGCGTCGGCCGATTCCACGAGCCTCGAAGGCGCTTCACTGCTTTCCGGAATCACAAACACATAATCCTTGAGTGGATCACGCTTAGGCAACCAATTACGAGTAAGTTCCGCCTGCGAAGCAAGTTGATGCTCATCGCACCAAGCAGCCAACTCCGCAAGTTGCGCAGCGTACTTCGTCTCCAGTTGCGCAAATTCGTCCGACGGCTGGCCGCCGCCAGCGATAACTGGCAACAAAAGTAAGTAGGCCACGCATATGTGGACGTGGCAAAGTAGGCGATGCATGGTGCTGAAATTGGATAAATGCCTGTATCTCTCTAGTGTACTATCGAGTTCGACAGCAAGCGGCGTGAAATTATTAAGCTGCGAATTGTAGGTTTATGAATGCCGGTAATTTAATTTTACGCGGCAAATTCAGATGTTTTTATCTTTATCAGCAAGGGTTGCGATAGTTCACCCTCAGTGTTTGCTTCTGGTATTGGATGTTCGATGTACCTGAACACGCAACCTACTCAAAACTCAAACCCATCACAAATTCTTCCATCGCTTCGCGTTGTTCGGCGGCTTTATTGCTTAATGTCGCGTATTGTTTGCGGAGTTTTTCTATCTCGTCTTCCTGCTCGGCCAGTTTTTTGATGTAGCGAGCGTAGAGCGTACCATTGCGATCAAGTTGGGGAAGATTTAAACGGATGCGGCCCTGCTCTTGTTCGATGGTTTTGATTTGCGATTCGGCCTCGACTACTTCTGCTAGAGTGTCACTGAGTGATTTTTTAAGTTCAGCGAATTTTTGTAGTGATTTTTCAACAGCGGGATTAATCCGAGCGGCATTCGTAGCCAGCGCCAATACGGTATCACTGTCGAGCGTACTGAGCACGATCTGCTCACCCGCTTTTTGTTGTTCTACAACTTCAAGATTCGTCGATTTGCCTGGTTCAACAACCACTTCGAATCGATACAGGTCGCGTGTTTTTTCTGAGGATTCTTTGGGCGATACAAGTTGCCACTGAGTGTCGATCGGCTGCTCGATGAGCACGGTTTTCTTTTGCGTGCTGGAGTTTTTAACAAGATAGCGGTGCTGCCGAATTTTTTTGCGAGTTAGTTTCAGCGTGCCTTTGGCGATTCTCATAGACGCCAGTTCGTCAGGGCGGTCTTTCAATTCCGGAGAAACTTCCACGTCGAGGTCGATGGCGTAGCTAATCAGCCGTTTGCCACCCGGAGGCACATCTTCAATCTGTGCATCGCCGGCAAATTCGCCGCCGTCAAATACCGTGATCGGTCCTTGCAACCAATGCAGATCGGTCGAGTTCGTCAACCGAAATCCGTTGTAGGGGTGCTTGATCTGGACAGCAACGTTATAGATCGAAATTTTCTTTCCTTCCACAGACGCATTCACGATTGGCAACATGGCCGATTTGTGACGCGCGAGCGTAACGGGAGCTTTGATTTCGTAGCGGAACAATTCACCGATGTCGCCGGTATCGGCTGCTGTGGTGATGCCTTGAGATAAATCGAGCGTCGTGTCATTTTCAGCCGGCGCTCCGGATGGAGTTCTACCTCCGCCTCCAAACCCTCCCATCCCGAATCCTCCACCTAAACCACGAACTGCTTGTTTGTTCGCTGCGCCAGGAACGCCGTTGATCAAACCAACTAATGCGTCTCGATCAGCAAGGTCTTGTCCATGCACGCGCGGCTTCAAATCGGCATATTCTTCGGGCACTACAGTTGGCCGCGCCACAAACAGTGGTTCGTACAAATCCATGATGAACGAAATCGGCCGGCCACTGACGAGCGATAACTTAACGTCTTTCCAATCTTGTTCGCCGGTGTTTTCGACGATCGCCCAGCCTTGCAGGAAGGGCGGTTTATCGTCGCTCAACACTAGCCGATAGCTGGCTTTCCACACAGGTGCTTCTTGAATGTAGCCTACTCTTACATCGCGTTTGCCTTCGCCACGAAATTGCAGTGTGACAGTTTTCTTATCCATCGAACGCGCTGTTGCCAGCAGCGACAGCGCTTCGTCGAGTTCACCGTTCAGTTTTTTATCGAGCAATTTACTTTGCACGATGCTATCCATCGGGATGCTGCGCAGGCCAGCTTCTGTTTTGAGGTTGAGAAACTGTTTGTCGACAACAGTGTCTTTCTCTGCCATGCGGCGCACTTCAATGCCAAGGATAATGCCTTCGATGGGCTGCGGTGCATCGACTTGAATGCGCCGCCCGCGCACTTGTTGCAGCAAATCGGCCAGCGTAGGTGCTCGAGTGAGATCGATGGTGAATGTTTTGAGCGTATGCACTAGTGGCTCGCGCGCATCGTAAGTGACCGCAGAAATTTGCCCACCACCGAGATCTTGTAGGACGATGCTTTTCAACAAGTCGTTGATTTCATCGACACTAAACTTCAGTGCCACTTGCTGCGTGCCATTAACTGCTCCATTGTGTTCGAAAAAACCAACGCCGGAATTGAACAACACGACACGTGTTACTGGTAAGTCTGCCGTAGAGTGTTCGTCGGCAATCACTACGACCGGCAGTGCGATCATCGAAACCACGAAAGCGAATCGGTAGCGCATGAGCATGGGATCACCTGAGTTAAGAAAGGCCTCGAAAAGAAAACTGTTCCACCGACGCCTGAATTAAAGCACACCGCGAAAGAGAAGTCCAATTTCATGGGGTATATGATGCCAGGCGAAGTTCAAGCGATAAGTAGCGCCAAACGAGATTATCCTTAGTTCGCACGTCGGGTTGATCTAAGGACGAGATACTCGCTGCCGAAAATTTGCAGTTTGTATCGACAAAGCGTAGCATCAAACGATATCGGACGACGAGAACAGATATTGAGGAGAATTGCCATGCTTATGCGAGATCAAGACGGTTCACGAAACTTAGTGGTGTGGATAATCGGTTTTGTGGTGCTTAGCAATTGGACCGAACTCAATCGACTATCTTTGGCGCAAGAATTATTCTTAGTAGCCAGCATTCAATCGCAACAGGCTGAGCAACGAATTCTTACCGCGTTACAGCAACCAGTTTCGTTTGAATATCGTGAAAAGCCATTGAAAGAAATCCTTGAAGAATTAGGTAAGTCGCTTTCTATTGATACTTATATGGATAGCAAAGTGATAAGTGATTCAGGACTAGATATTAATATGCCTATCACTTTTCGGGCCCGAAACTTAACTGCCCGCACTGCGCTTTCAAGAATGCTATCTGATCAGGGACTTACCTGGCGTGTCGTTGAAGAATCGCTCAAGATTATAAGAAGCGACGGTGAATTCATTCGTTCCGGGC
>CAZIGP010000086.1:0-10667 GCA_964538425.1 uncultured Pirellulales bacterium
CACGAGTTCCTTGTTGCACGTCCACCTTGGCTTGCGCAAAAGCATTCGCAGTGAGCGATACTACCGACAAAGCCATTAAGGAAAAAATCAGCATTTTCATTGTCTTATCTCCTCGATTCATAAGATTTTTTGCGAATTGGCGACTTTGGCGTCAGGACGAATCCGCAAGCGGTGTGCCACCGCTGCAATTTTTAAGGTGCCCCAAGAATTTAATCCATGTACTAGTGATTTCGGAAGTTCTTTCCCTCAGGGTACGTTTTTGAATCGACCTAACCATGGCTGAAGGTTGTTCGGAAAGGTTCCATTCGCGTCACTCAATCGCTTTCCAAAACAATAAAAAACCGCGCTAAGCACAAGGCTTAACGCGGCTTTGTCTTCGCCAAAATTCTCGCTTGCTTAAATTAGGTGATTGCTCTCCCAATTAACAACCCGACAATCAAGGCGATGACACACAATGCCAAAAAGGCGAAAAACAAAACTTGAGCAATACTCGCGGCCGCTCCGGCCAATCCATAAAACCCGAAGCCGCCCGCAAGTAAGCTGATCACAAAAAATAGGAGCGCTAAACGTAGCATCACTCGTCCTCTTCTCTTTTTGTTCCCTGCTGTTCTCGTCAGCTTAGTTAGAGCTTCAAACCACTCCGCGAGGCCGAACGCCCATCACCAAGCTAACTAAAAACAAAACGAGAAACACGAAAAACAAAATCTTCGCAATGCTTGCGGCACCTGCAGCAATTCCAAAAAATCCAAACAGGCCAGCAACAATTGCCACGATAAAAAACATTAAAGCCCAGTACAACATGATGAATCTCCTTCTTATTTGGAAAGCATATTTGTCAGTGTTTGGGGATACCCTTTTACGTAAGACGACATATGCAGGCCGCGTGCCAAATGTTCTTTTTGCTTTAAAAACGGTTTGTCGTCCGAAATCGTTTGAGATAAAGAGCGATATTCGATCAACGTGGACGCCTATCGACCAGCAACCAAATGAGAAGCTTGGATAGAGGTGCTTGCATCGTGCTTTTAGGCAGTGTCGATAAAGCGGCACGTGAAGTGCGTAAGAGTCTGATGTGAAATTCAGCTTCTCTTAAAGTTGAGGTTTTAAACTATGTTAGGTCTAATTCTGCTCGTTGTGTTATTGATGCTACTGCTTGGTGCAATTCCGGCTTGGCCGCACAGCCGCGGGTGGGGATATTATCCGAGCGGTGGATTAGGACTTGTCCTCATAATCGTGCTAGTGCTCGTGATGATGCGCTATATTTAAGGACAGCATCCGCGGCCGCGCCCCGGCCTAATGCCGGGGCGCAAAAGAACAAAATTAAAAAGCGCCATTTAATCAAACGTGCGTTTTCTCTGTGAAATTCTTCAATTCTCGCTCGGCTTGCTCTTTCGCAAAACCATAACGTTCTTGAAGTTTACCGAGAAGCTGATCGCGCTTTCCTGCAACGACGGTTAAATCCTCATCGGTGAGTTTTCCCCAGTTTTCTTTGACCTTACCTTTAAATTGCTTCCAATTACCTTCGATTCGATCCCAGTTCATATAAGTTTCCTTTGCTAAGAGAGTGTTTGCTATAGAGTGTTGTTTGACAATAAAACGAAACCGCGGAAGGCAACAAATCGCCGCCTCCGCGGTTCTGGGAGACTAAGGTTTAGAAATCAGTTGGTACGATTCGTAGTAGCAGGCGCACGAGTAGTACGTTCGTCCGCTGATTTGTGATAGTACTTATCGATCTGGTCACGCCATTGCGGATCTGCAAAATCGGGCCAATTGTTTTTATCAAATCCAGGCGCGTTATCTAATTTTTCCTTCGAAACGTCGAGTACAAAATGCATTTCATCTTTGCCATGATTAAACTTCATCTCTCGGAAAGGAACCGCAAACAGCTTATCTCCAATTCCTAAGACGCCTCCTACCGACATGGCAACATATGACACTTTGCCATCGCTAAGGCTGATTACTAAATCGTCGACGGATCCGATGGTTTCGCCTTTGGTGTTACGAACATGAAGCCCTTTTAACTTGCTCGTGGGAAAGGCCGTGGCGGCATTTATCTTCCCGTCGACTGAACTAATATGGGGCTGATTTTGCAGAGTTTTCGCTGTTAAGGGTTGATTCTCGGCCCACGCAACACCCGTCCCTACTCCCATAATTACTCCTACAAGTGCGATCTTTTTTGTCCACAACATAGCATTCTCCTTTTCCTAGAAAAATTTTGAGAGCCGATTTCTTACGGGTGTTAAGCTTAAATAAGCAGTTAATGTGCCGTATTCTGAAAACAGGCATGTCTCTATCGGAATGCGGCGCAAGTCTGGGTTTTAACGGTGTTCCCCAATTATTTGTCGAAAAATATAAATTTTTCTTGATCGTTTTCGGTTCGGAGCGGAAGTTGGCAAGCCAATTGCTATAGATCGCGGCATGGACAACAATGGAACCTAAAGCTGGCAAATCCTGAATAAGAGGGGCCCGCTTTTTAACCCGATAGGAAACCCGTATGGCTACGATTTTAGTCATCGACGACGATCGGTCGGTCGTTCATCTCATTGAAAACGCCTTTCGCGACGAAGAAGGCATCGAAGTGTTGGCCGCAAATTCGGCCCAACAGGGAGTGCAGCGACTGCAGGCAAAAGCTGCGGACGTCGTGCTGTTAGATGTCATGCTGCCCGACATGTCAGGGCTTGACGTCTATCAACAAATTCGCGCGATTGATCAAAAACTTCCTGTAATTTTCATCACGGTTGACGACACCAGCAATACGGCGATCGAAGCCATGAAGCTGGGAGCCTTCGATTACCTGGTCAAGCCTCTCGACTTGGCACGAGTGCGGGAATTAGTTAGCCACGCGATCGAAATGCGTCGTTTAATGCACGAACCGGTGAACGTGCAAGCACCGGGTGACGTGAAGGCCAATGGCGAATCGCTGGTGGGTCGTACTCCGCAAATGCACGAAGTTTATAAAGCCGTGGGACGAGTGGCTCCACAAAATGTGGCGGTTCTCATCCGCGGTGAAAGCGGCACTGGAAAGGAACTTGTAGCCCGAGCTATTTACCATTACAGCGAACGGGCCAAAGGACCTTTTCTGGCTGTCAATTGCGCAGCGCTGACGGAAACTCTGCTTGAAAGCGAACTCTTCGGCCATGAAAAAGGTTCGTTTACCGGGGCTACCAGTCAGCGCATTGGCAAATTTGAGCAATGCAACGGCGGCACGATTTTCCTTGATGAAGTTGGAGATATGTCGCCTGTTATGCAGAGCAAAGTACTGCGACTCTTGCAGGAACAACGCTTTGAACGTGTAGGCGGAACCAACACGATCAGCACCGACGTGCGAATTATTACCGCTACCAATCGTAATTTAGAGCAGATGGTGGCGAAGGGTGAATTTCGCGAGGATCTGTTTTATCGCTTAAATGGGTTTACCATTCGTTTGCCTCCACTACGCGAGCGGAAAGATGATATTCTGGCACTGCTCGAATGGTTCCTGGCGCGATTCCGTAAAGAATTAAATAAGGATGTGCATGGCATCTCGCCTGAAGCTTTAGAGATGCTCATAAGTTATTCTTGGCCGGGAAACGTTCGACAGTTGCAAAGCATGCTGAAACAAGCCATGGTGCAAGCGACGGGACCGGTGCTCATTGCTGATTTCTTCCCTGTCGAATTGCGCGTTCCTGAATCAAATCAAGAGCATGTTTCCGGATCGCCAGCGGAAGGTAGCTTCCAGTTAGAAAAATTGATTCAAGAGCGCTTACAAGCTGGATCGCATGAGATTTATGCCGAAGCGCTGGAAGCCATGGAGCGAACTTTGCTGACCATGGTGCTAAATCAAACAGGTGGAAATCAATCGAAAGCTGCTGAATCGTTGGGAATTACACGAGGGAGTTTGCGAAATAAAATCCGCTCACTCGGCATTTCGATTGGCCGCACAGTTCAATTGGATGACGAAAAAGAAGATGATGCTTTAGCGGTATCCAATTAAAGATTTGCTGCCGATGCAACCAAAGTGGTCGCTGATGCGCCACTTGTTTTCCTTGATAATTTTTAACGTTGCTCCATTCTGGAGCGAACGGGTGACCTTTATGGTCTCTCGCCTCGTTTATCAACCTGGCACGGTCCTTGCTATATTTTTGCTGGGCATTGATCCAATTTAGTTGTGAAATTTATTAATGAGGAGACCCGTCATGGCACATACATCGAATATGTCGCACACGGCACGTCGTGCGGCTAATGCAGCCCGCGACACTGCTGAGGAAACCAAAGGAATGGTGCAAGACTTGGCAGATGACATGATGCACTCAGCAAAAAAAGTAGGGAATCAAGCCAAAGAGGTTGTCCAGGAAAGATGGGAAGATCTGCGCAGTATGGCTGGTGATTGCATGGAACAGGGGCGTGAAAAGGCGCATGAAATGGAACGCCAGGTCGAAGAACGAATTCAAGAGCGGCCTTTTGTCGCATTGCTAATGGCGCTTGGTTTCGGATTCCTAATTGGTATGTGGTGCAGGCGATCCCGATAGTTCAGTGACACGAAAGTGATCAATTTACAAGAAGCCCAGGGATTGCAACCCTGGGCTTTTATTTTGAGATAAGGAATTTTTCCATGACTACTGCCATCCGCTCGACTAGCTCGCCGTGGGGAAAGAATTTGCGCATGCCTCCGGTCAAGCCATTAAAAGGTGAGGTTAAAACGGATGTATGTATTGTCGGAGCAGGCATTGCAGGCCTATCCGTTGCTTATGAATTGTTGAAAGCTGGTCGGAAAGTAGCGGTGTTAGAAGACGGCAAAATCGGTGGCGGACAAACTGCCGTCACGACAGCTCATCTGTCGAATGCCATCGACTGTCGCTACTTCCATGTTGAACGAGTCCATGGCAGTGATGCAGCATGGCTAGTCGCTCAAAGCCATACAGAGGCCATTAACACGATAGAACGCAATATTCAGGCTGAACAAATCGATTGTGAATTCGAGCGAGTGGATGGATATTTATTTCAACCACCAGATGACAGTTCTGACGTTCTCGATCGTGAATGGGAAACCGTGAAAAAAACAGGAATTCTGAAAGTGAGTCGTGTCGAACGAGCTCCGCTAGCAGACTTTGATACCGGGCCTTGTTTAAAATTCGAAGGCCAGGGTCAATTTCATCCTTTGAAGTATTTAGCCGGTATGGCCCGGGCGATTCACGCGGCAGGAGGCGAAATTTTCAGCCCTTGCCATGCTGAACACATCGAAGGCGGATCGCCTGCTCGGATTCAGTCTAAAGATGGTGCCGTAACGGCCGAAGCCGTGGTCGTAGCCACCAACACACCGATCAACGACTTAGTCGCGATTCACACAAAGCAAGCCCCTTATATTTCTTATGTCATTGGCGCTCGAATCCCAACTGGGCAATTTCCACACGCTTTATTTTGGGATACTTGCGATCCGTATCACTACATTCGTTCACGAAGATTAAAGAAAACTAACGGTGCAGCGTTCGATCTCGTCATTGTTGGTGGCGAAGATCACAAGAGCGGCCAAGCCGATGATGGAGAGGAGCGCTACCTCCATCTGGAACATTGGGCACATGAGCGAATTCCTCATCTGGGCGAGGTTGAATATCGATGGGCGGGACAAATCATGGAATCGATCGATGGCTTAGCCTATATCGGTCGAAATCCACACGACAAGGAGAATGTATTCATCGCCACGGGAGATTGCGGTCAAGGCATGACTCATGGAACGATTGCTGGCCTGTTGATTCGTGATCTTATTCTGGGCCGAAACAATCCGTGGGAAAAAATTTATGATCCTAGGCGAATTACCATTCGAGCAGCCGGTTCATTTGTCAAAGAAGCGATTAACACGGCGGCCCAATATGCAGCTTGGCTGACACCCGGCGAGATTGAATCGGCGGATGATTTAAAACCTGGTGAAGGCGCCATACTTAGGCAGGGGTTACAGAAGGTGGCCGTTTATCGAGATAAGGATGGCAAGCTTCACAAGCGTTCGGCAATTTGCCCTCATCTTGGTTGCCTAGTGGCTTGGAATACCGTCGAGCAAAGTTGGGACTGCCCTTGCCACGGGTCGCGATTCACCCCTGAAGGCAATGTGACGAACGGTCCTGCCAATGGTTCATTGGCCGAGTGGAGTGAAAAGTGAAGCGCAACAGCACGCTTCCCGAGTATTCTGTAGAGCTTGATGCCTTTCACCATGCGCATCGCCCTGAGCTACGGAAAATTATCACCGATTTACAGATATCATCCAATGCACGAGTTCTGGATCTAGCCTGTGGAGATGGAACCTATGGCCACTGGCTGGCAGAACAACTCAAATGGCCAGGAATCGTCGTCGAAACAGATATCTCATCCGATTATCTCCAACTAGCCCGGTACAACTATCAGGGACGAAATGAATTTCTAGTGGCACGCATTGAATCCCTGCCTTTTGCTTCCAACAGTTTCGACATGGTTTGGTGTGCGCAGAGCCTGATCAGCTTGCCGGAACCATTGGCGACTTTAAGAGAAATAATGAGAGTATTGCGTCCTGACGGTCGAGCCGTGATATTGGAAAACGATTCTCTTCATGAATTGATGTTACCGTGGCCAGAAGAATTAGAATTAGCAATTCGCGCCGCTGAATGGCGAGCTTATCGAGCATCCAAGAAAATGCCTCAAAAGCACTATCTCGGTCGCAGGCTCTCCGGTTTAATGCGGAAAGCAGGAATGAAATCTGTTTCACGTCGAACTTATGCGACCGATCGTACTGCTCCACTGAGCGACGCAGAGCATACTTTTCTTAAACATCACCTTAAAAATCTGCGCGATATCGTCTGGCCTTATTTATCTTCATTTCAGCGTGACAAACTAAATCAGCTAACATCGCCGGAATCATCACGCTATTTATTTACTCATCCCGAATTTGAAATGACTTGGTTCGATGTTGTTTGCATGGGATATAAACCAACGTTGGAACAATAAGTTGCCCACCAAGGGTCACGTAGAAGGCTAGATTGCACTCCATGCGCCCCCGGTGGGCTAAACTTCTCTTCTGGATTATCACACGACAAATTCAAAGTCGTTCACATTCTCTACGCCGAAATCATTCTCTGCGGTCGAAAGCGTGTCTCCATCTCCATCGCCGCCACGGAAGCTGGCAGTAGCAGCCGAACTATTCGCGACTGCCAGAGCGTCGAAATCGCCATCTCCCATGTGGACCCACAGAAGCTCTCCGGCGTTGATGTCGTTCAAGCTGACCGAATCGGTGCCGGTGCTGGCCTGAATGCGGAATTCGATCTCAGACGACGAGCGGGTCATGGCGAGTGCATCATTACCCGAACCAAGATGGATTGCAGCCGACAGCACCGACAAGCGGTCAATGACCACTGAGTCATTACTACCATGCGTGTTGAGATTAAACGTCGGCCCTTCGAATTCCGAGAGCTCCAAATTCGCTTGCACGTCACTGACCAGCACCGCGTCGGGGTCATCGCCGGTCGTAATATTTGCCAAGCCGTTAATGCCTAGGTTAATCAACTGAAGGGAATCTGCTCCTTGGTTTGTCTCAACAAGTAAGTCGCCGGCCAAGATGCCGTCGAATATCTTGATGAAGTCGTCACCGCGGTTAAGATCGGCGTTGATCCCTTCGACTACGCCGTTGGCGATGAACGCACTGTTGCTGCCGTTGACTCGCGTCCCCAGGCCACGGACTTCCCAGCTTGCTTCGCCGACCTGCCGGACTTGGATGGCGTTGGAACTGTTGTCTCCTTCGATCAATAGAGCCCCACCAACGACCTCGGCTGTCACATTTCCGGCCAGTGGATTACGTTGTTCGAGTGCTTCAAAGCGGCAAGTCCATTTTCTTCCGATTGTGTTACGACTCATTGAAAATCTCCTCATAGCAATTGTTCCGGCTGCAAACACCTTCCCGGATTGCGCGGAAATGCGCATCTAAAATCGCAAAGAATGTCAGCCAGCACGGGGAATGCAGCGGGCATTGCGGGAAGAAGACCGCCGCGACAAATTAAAGTCGATTCAAAGCAACTTACGTGCCTCAAGCGAAATTTAGAACGTTGAGGGAAAATTTGCCGGATTACTTGCAGCAAGTCGTGTAAGAAGAGCTCAAATTGGTCAGTGAACGATCGCAGCAATGATGAACTAGAAATTACCTAATGATTGGATCATGCCCATTATGATCTTTTCTTCGTCAGCGCGATAGCAATCGCGCGCTGTAGTTCATCAATGGTAACCGGCTTCATGACGCGGGTTGCGATGGGCTCGCACTCAACCACAATTTCTTCCGCATCGGGATGTCCAGAAACCAAAACAACAGGAATACCATTTTTCGAAATTTCTTCCGCTACTACCAACCCATCTAACACAGGCATTTCAAGATCAACGAGCACAAGATCGATTTCATGCTCCTGGTACGTTTCAAGCAATTCGACACCGTTAGCCGCTGCGCAAGGCACTGCATGGCCTAATCGTTTCAGCATTGCGACGTACGTTTTCCGAAGATTTGCATCATCTTCAGCCAAAGCAATACACAAAGACGTGGATGGTTTTTCGTTCATATGCCCAGTGCAAGAAACAGTAAAAATTAATGATGTGGTGATTCGGCATGCACCAATTCTGGCTCACGAATCGGCGGGCGCTCGATATCTTGCGAAGCAGTTGGACGAGCCAACTTGCAAACTCGCTCGATTTGAATCGGTCGATTTTCTGCGGCCGATCGGTACAGCGCTTCGATGATTCGCACGTCCGCTAGGCCTTCCATGCCTGAAGGCTCAGGTTCATGCCCGGCCAGAATACATTTTGAAAAGTACAACAATTCAGGGGCAAAATGATCGCGAGCTGCAAATACGGTCTTTTTTGTTTTACCGCCGATCGTTAAATGATGTGCCATCTTTCCCGTGTAATGGTAGGTAGGATCAACTCGCAAATCTCCCTCGCTGCCTACAATGCGATACGACGCAACCTCTGCTGCGCCAAAGCTACAAGTGAACATGGCTACGCGCCCTTCAGAAAATCGGAGCAGAGCGCTGGTGCCTTCGTCGACTTCTGTAAATCGAGGATCGCCACTGTTGATACAAAAAGCAACGACCTCTTGTGGTTCATCACGAAATAGATATCTCGCGGCATTGATGCAATAAATACCGATATCATACAACGCGCCCCCGCCAGCTTCACGTTGAACGCGGATGCCTCCTGATTTCACTTGCATCGAGAAGCACGATTCAAAATACTTTGGTTCGCCCAGCGCACCTCCCCGCACCAATTCAGCGGCTTTAAGATTCGTCTCTTCAAAGTGTAGGCGATAGGCCACCATTAATTTCACTCGATGAGCGGCTGCCACTTGAATCATCTCGCGGCATTCGTTTTCGGTGACCGCCATTGGTTTCTCACACAGCACATGAATGCCGGCACGAGCGGCGCGAATGGTATATTCGGCATGCATGTGGTTGGGCAATGCGATATAGACTGCATCGATTAAACCACTTTGTAAGCACGCATCGTATTCGTCGTAGGTGTAGATGCGATCGACTTTATGTTTTTTGGCAAGTTGCTTAAGCTTGACCGGATCGTTCGATACTAGCGCTTTTAATTCCGAATTATCGGCGGCATTTTTAAAAGCAGGCAAAACGGCAGCTTGTGATATGTGACCTAACCCGACAACCGCGTATCGGATGCGCTGCGGGCGATTCTGGTCGACCATGTTAGAAACTCCTGCTAGAGGTAGTCAGGAAGACATTTACCGACCTCGCGGGAGTGGTCGATCAAGCATTTTCTAATAAAACGGCCGCAAACGACGTGCCTCACTTTTCCACCTCAAAAAAAGATTAGTGAATTAGACGGCAAAGTTTCAAATCCATCGCTCCGGCATACCATTCGCGAGCCTTGAAAATTACCCGCCCGTCCAGCTTTCGTGAAATAGCCTCTTTACAACGACGAAGGCTAATAAAAACCTATAAATAACTAGCTGAACGGTATTTAGAGCGAGCGCTGGTAGGGCGCGATTTTGATCGACAGACTTTAACCTTCCTTAAATGGATTGGTTGCTGGGCTGTCGCGCTGGTCGTTTTACGTCCAACCCTCTGTCCGCAAGTCCTACGCGAGCTGGAGCGGTTGAGTCCTTACCCTTGAAAAAACTAAGCAAGGCCATCTATGTCCATCGTTGAAGACACCCTCGACTTGCGCGATTCACAACAAAGTAAAACAGATCGAGATGAACATGGCTCTTTTGATGTTAAATCACTGATTGGCGCGCTCACTTCGCTTCGCAAGGGAGACTTCACTGTTCGCTTGCCGACCAATGTAACCGGCTTAGGTGGTAAAGTTGCCGACACGTTTAACGACGTCATGGATCAACTGGAGACCATGACTAATGAGGTGGATCGCATCAGCCGCGTAGTTGGTAAAGAAGGAAAAATACGTCAGCGCGCTTCGGTTGGCAGCCTGCGAGGTTCGTGGGGAGGCACGATTGATTCGGTCAACGCTTTAGTGAGCGATTTGGCACACCCTACCAGCGAAATGGCTCGCGTGATTGGTGCCGTCGCCAAAGGCGACCTTTCGCAATCGATGGCGCTGGATATCGAAGGCCGACCCTTGGAAGGTGAGTTCTTACGCACTGCCAAGACTGTGAACCGCATGGTCGACCAATTGGGTTCGTTCGCGTCAGAAGTAACCCGCGTGGCGCGCGAAGT